>JAEWNJ010000041.1 GCA_023392795.1 Candidatus Cloacimonadota bacterium | reverse complement strand
GTTTCAACCCTTGGTTTGATGGATTGTAGGATAAAGACCCTATTGGGGGTCTAGTTAACTGTAATACAGATAGGTATACGGAAAACTCAGCAATGGATTATCCTGCAAATACTGACACACAGGAGATCAAATGCCGGTTTTCGAACTCTCAGACACTGAAAAAACACTCTATATAAAGGCAAAGAACTATATGGGGCTTAGAAAGTCAATAAAAATCGCTCAGTGAACGCAGATGTTTCTATATGCGCAGTCGTCGCATTTCCTTTTAGAAACCACAGTGTTTGGGTATGTACCATCATTGATAATGACGAATATGGAATTGACAATGTCAAGGGCGTTCTTCTTCATTTCCTGCGTAACTGGCATTTCTTCTAAGTGGTTTTTGGATCGCACATAAACCAAGTATGCTTTATTAACCGGGATGTTGTACTTCTCTTCAATCAATAAGGCATAGAGTGTCTGTTGAATTCTGAGTGTTTTATATATCTTGTTTTCCCAGAAGGCAAACTTGTAATCCAGCGGTGCAGCAGAACCATCGTTTAGGAATAGGGCCTCATCAACTCTCCCTACCAGGTGAAGCTTTTGGGAACAGAGATAAAGATCAATCACTTTATCTTTTACTCCTATCCTGGATCTTAGGTACTCTTTGTTTTGAACAATTTTCAACTTATGGATGTCTCGCCCTTTCATGACTAAATGTCTTCTATTTTCATACTCATCAATATGCAGGACATAGAGGAAATAGGCAAACCGAGGACAAAACAAGTAATGTAATACATGGCTGGGCGTGATAAACTGATAATCCACGTCATTCATAAAAGCAGAGCCTTAATGTCATCGTTGATCAGCGCCGGATCGAAAGCCCGGCCCAGAAGAATACAGGAGTTAAAGTCTTCGTTGCACATGGGAAAGATGTAAACCCGGTCTATGCTTAGATCGATCAGGTCTTCAATATGGCTTCGGAGTTCCTTGCGCTGAGTTTTATTCAGATGGCCCAGCCAGACAGAGTATTGAACCCGGTAGATACCTGCCTTCTCACAGCATTTTGCCACTTTGGTACGTGATTTATCCTTCACAATGTCGTACATCACCCAGGTCAGCATTGATTCTCCTCGTCCATGTAATTGATGTCCGGATTGAGGAAGTTTTCCAGCTTTCGGGCAATCGAGCTTTCCAGGTAGTTTTCCTTTTTTCCGATTATGAAGTTTGCCAGGGAGTGAGCATCAGTTTGAATCATATCGATCCGTTTTCTATTCTTGTTGCGGTAACGAATGATGGTATCCAGATGCTCCAGAAGATACGGGGCGAAGAATTTCTTGCCTTCGGTACTAAGGCGAAGGCCATCAAACACGGGCTCCAGGTATTCCGGCTTGCATTTCTGACGGGAAAAGATATAGAATACCGGTTCATCGGCCAGGATTCTGAAAGCTTCGATGAAATCGAAGACGAAGCTTTTCTTGTTGTAATTATCGCTATGCAGTAAACCAATGTAGGGGTCCAATCCGGCAATCACCAGAGCCCTTTCGGTTTTAGAGTACAGGATCCCATAGGCATAGTTCAGAAAAGCGTTAAAGGCGTCTTTGGCAGGTCTGGAGCTGCGGCCATGGAATTTGTACGCATCGGGGATCAAGTCACTGAGGATACTGAAGTACACTCTCGAAGCACTGCCCTCCAGACCCATGAAAGTAGGTCCCAGTTCGCCCAAATCTCCCGGTGAATTAGAGATTGAAACAGCAAAACTCCGGATGGACTCCTGTTTGGCTTTCAATTCAGGGGATACCCAATCCCTTTTCGAAATGAGCAGTTTGCTAAAGCGGTATTGATTCATAATTTTCAGGCAAATCCAGCGCTTGATGAAATCCAAGCCCATGGGATTGTTCAGCATCTCCAATTGACTACGGCGGATCAGCACCGTGCTGCCAATCTTGGGAAACCATACTCTGGCATAAGGATTGCCATATTGATCCAGCATCACTACATCGATGTTGTGCTCCATGGCCAATTGAATCGCATCAGAACTGATCTGAACCGCATTCGCGATGATGATGCTTGTAACCTTTTGCGGTGATATCTTGATCTTCTTTTCATCCACCCAGATCTCAAACATATCATCTTTCTTGCGGATGGCAGAGCCGTAGGTGTTTAGATGTAGTTCCATAACTAGAATATGTAATCGGCCTGAGCTTGCTTTCTTTTGTATCCGGTTGTAAGGTCATAGTAAAGACTGCTGCTATCACGATCGACGAAGAGTATTGGCTCTTCTGACTGGGCAAACCGTTTATCTACATTAATCATATATGCTCCCATTTTCCTTAGTACGTCCTTGATCTCCGCTCTCTGCAAAAAACCGTCATCGAATGAGGTATTCTTCAGCTCCTGATACCGCCTGTACAAGTTCGATGCCTCATCATCGATTTCAACGAACACAGTCTGGACCGGATGACTGTCTATCAGGTTAAAAGCCTCCGGATTTTCCTTGGGGTGATACGACAGTGCTGAATCCAGCTCCAGTCGGGATAAGCTGTTTATGATTCCGGCTGAACGGTCTTGAGACGCGACCGTATTTAGGTGACGATAGTAGTTATCGCTCAGAGTATAGAACTCAGATTCAGGAAGTGGATTCGGCATTGGCATGAGTACCTTCAGTGTTCCCATCACCAGAGTCTGATCGTAAATGTATCTCCAATATGGCGATTGCTCTTTGGCAAGCTGGAAGACGATGACTTTAGAGATCCCTTTGCCGGCGTTACGATTACATCTTCCCGCAGCCTGAATAATCGAATCGAGCGGGGCAAGATCTCTGTAAACGACATCCACATCGATATCTACGCCTGCTTCAACCACCTGAGTGGAAACAATGATCATGGCCTTTCCCGATTGTTTTTTTATCTTCTCAATGCTCTGCAAGCGGTGTAAGGGAATCACATTTGACGACAAATAGACGAAATCCGCATCGGGAATACTCAAAACAAGTGATTCGTACAAATCCAGAGAATTCTGTACCGTATTCAATATGATGAGTCTTTTCAGGGTGGGATGTTCTTTATGATCACGGATAATCCGTTGCTTCAAGATATCCATACTGATGCACTTATCAATCTCGTCATGGTGCAACTCGATCCTGTTCAAAGCAGAAAACCATTCTTTATTCCGGCTTGCAAGTTCCGTCAAAGCTGATTCTTCAGGATCGAAAATCATGGGAAGTGTCGCAGTAACCAAGATAAAAACCGAATTCAGGGCAGAACTTACCAGTGTTAAAGTATGCTTTAAAAGCGGCCAGAAATGATGAGGGATGTTCTGCACTTCATCCAGCAAGATTATTGCGTTTGCCAAACGATGGAATCTTTTCAAGTTACTGTTTTTTACGGACAGACAGGTTGACAACAGCTGGACAAAAGTGCTTACTACCAGTTCGCTGTCCCAGGTTTCAACCAAATACTCTGACTCATTACGGGAGTACTCTGTCTGAGACTGATAATTGAAATCCGCCAAATGATGATGAGCAAGGAGTAAGCTTGAATCGGGTTGAATTGAGTTTTGGACAAGGATATCATGAAAAACACTGTGGTTTTGATCAATCACGGAAGTGAAGGGCAGACAGTAGATGATGCGTTTCAGATGCGGTCTTAGCTTCCTCAATTCCAGAGCTGCTTTTAGAGAACTCAGTGTTTTCCCTGATCCTGTTGGCATATTTATAGAGTATAGGTCAGAATAAAGGTTCAGCGACTGGGGCAGGATCTCGTACGCTTCACTACGTATTTGATCAATCTTGCCATTGCCATTTGGCAGGAGCGATTTATAAGCATCCAGGTATTCGGGTTTCCACATGTTAGCAGCATGGTCATGAGCCTGATCCTGAAAAATTGCAGAGTACTTATCGGCCCAGATCAGTATGGAAAAAAGGTAGTCTAGCCTCAGCCATGAATATGGGGTGAGCTTGGATTTGTGCATTCTATACAGCTTACCCAGAGAGTTCTTTGCGAAGTAGTCCAATAAGCTATTGAACTCGCTTTTGGATAGGCCTGCGTTAATGCCCAGCACAGCAAGAATGCGGTTTAGCTCTTCATAATCCATGCTGTCATTTATCTCCAACAAGTCTGATCTATTCAAACCAGGGCAGAGAAGATCCAGAATATTTCCCAACGATCCATGGTGCGAAAGCACGCAAACGTAGGCAAATAGTGCATCAAGAGGATCCATGTTCAGGGAGAAAATACAGTAATAACACGCCCAGAGAGCCGAGATCTCACTGTGCCTGGTCAGGTTACTCCGAGGACCATTCTTCAGAAGATAATCCTGGAAATGAGCCGATCCCTTGCCAAGATCATGAAAAGCAAGGATCACCTTGAGCAACTCACTGTCATCCGGGAAGATTGCATTATCCCTAAACGTGGTAAGTCCGGTGCGCTGCACCTGCTCAAGGTGATCCATAAGTGATAGATCTGGATGTGAATGAAGCCTATAATGCATGGATGATGTCATTCAATTCCTTCACAAGATAGGATGTATCTGAACTGATCATGGGTATAGGGGCACCATTCATTTCGAATAACACCTCTTCATATTTGGTAACCGTACGATCATTGTTCATGAATGTGGGAGCTACCACCTTTTGCAGTTTTAAGGGTGAATCGATCAGCAACTCATGTACAGAAGGCATGGGGATTGCTGAGTTCATCATCAGCCTCTGTAGTGCTGGCCTTTGCTCCAGGTAGTATTCACCCAAGTATTGGAAGTCAGCAATGCATCCACTAATTCCCAAGCATATTGTATAAACACTTCTATGTGATATTAACATCTGCTTAAGTTTGGCATACAAATCCGGGCTGGTACAAGCGAAGTATACTCGGTACCGCACATTCTTCAAGAACTCAATGTTCGTTGGTTTATGGGACTTATACTCGAATACCTGAGAAGGAGATGTTGTTTTTATGTAATTGTGCGCAATTCTTACTTTCCTAACGGGATTCATCAGCCTGATAGCGATGAATGAGTTATCGGCAGCGAATGTTTCGGGGTTTTCATGTTTACTTATTCCCAGAATTGCACCAATGATGCCGCTTAATACCGTCCGGGGAGGTATTGAAAAGCTGAGTGGAGACATGTTTGTGAAGAACTTACGGAACTGAGCATAATCTCCAAACAACTCAAAACAAAGCACTTTATCCGGTATCATATCAACTCCTGTTTGGACAGGGCGATCACCATCCTGTCAGTTCGAGGTTCGGGTCTTTTTGCATAAATACTTCAGGGCGGTTATCCCCCATTTCATCCATAATCTTCTTGAGAGGGCTCATATCCAGCTTGATGTCACCAATCCCTCTGATCTTTTCATCAGACAGTTCGCTTATTAATCGGATGTGTTTATCCAATTCTCCGATAAAGAAGTTAGGAGATTTATGCTCGAGCATCAGCAACATACGAGGGTTGTGTTCCATCTTTGATCTGGTGATGAGTTGTTTTGTGCCGTTCCAAATGCCTTTTTTGAGCATTTCAATGTCCGATGATGTCAATCTGGTTTGTCTGGCTGCGTTTTCGTTGATTATGCCATAGAAGGCTATGAAGGAGTAAGGAAGAATGTACTCTTCCCGGAAGGTTGGTTGCTGTGCTCCTGCCTTACTGGCAAAAGCTCCGGTTCCCTTTATGTACATAAGTTCCACTTTGTGAAGGGAATGCCCCATCTTGAACTGGACGGGGCCTGTGAAGGTAATTGATGATTCCTTGTTTTTTCCTTCATTGGTGTCTTCTGAATCATTTTTCGTTCTTGGGCTCTTCCCCTTTTTATCCAAAGGTATCACTCCGCCAAACAATCTGACATCGATACATGCATTCAGTACAAGGTCCGAGTTTTCTTTATAGGTTTTTGCTCTGTTTTTTCCATCCTTCAATCCTTTGGCAGGATCCTCTTCCATAAATGTCTGACGTACAAAGATGTCCTTTACCGTGTCCTGATTGTAGCCCTCATAGTTAAAGAGATAATCGCGGATGGTTCTTTTTAAGCGGACGTCTGTTACTATGTTATGTCCGGTTTCTTCATCAATGCGGGGTTTGTTTTCGTCAGATGGGTCCCCGTTGGGATTTGCATTTTGCACATCGTAAAGGAATAGGATTTCGGTTCTTTTGAGTTCGGACATGGTATCCTCCAGTTATTCGTTAGGGTCGGGTTCTTGAGTTTTGGATTCTTTGAATTTCTTGTTCATGGTCATTCCCAGGGTAAACAAGAAGCTTATCTCGTCGTTGGAAAGTTTTTCTATGCCCCCCTTTACCATTAGATCGGCAATTCTTTGTTCAAGATCCTGATAGTAGTTTTTATCATACTGAATCAGTTTCTCTCTGGCCTCAGTGAAGATACGATGTATAAGATTGCCATCCAGTTTCATGCTGTTCAGTCTTTTCCGGAATGGCGCAGCTCCCTTGTCATGCATTTGAATGTTGATCAGGTATTGAGCTAGAACACCTGTTAGAAAGACGTACTGTTTTGCGCTGGAGACGAAGAAATCACGATGTTCCTCGAAGAATTCGGCGTATTTGTCCGTCATGTTTACCTCCTTGTAAGTGTATTCGTTATTTTGGTTTATAATCCCCAGATAGGAGAAGAATTTAAGCATCAGAAACGCTTTGCGAGTGGCGAGCTCATAATTCAACCCGTTGGCAAATCTGCGACTGACTATATTTACAATTCTATGCTGGATGAAGCTATATGATGCTGTGCTTTGAGTAAAAATACTCCGGGTTAGCTCTAAGAAGGTTTTCGAAAAGTCACCTTCTATCCTGTCATCAATAGGGAAGAATTCTTTGACCAGATCAAAGCGGAATTCAAGGTTATATATGTCCCCGGGGTTTTTCCCCGGAAGTGCATGAAAGATATCGTGAGCTTCGGCCTTGTCAATTGCCTGGAAAATGGCTTTGAACTGGGATGGGAACACGTCTTCTATGGTTAGGAGAATTTTGAATTCTTGATTGCTTCGGGCAAAGAAAAGCATGGTGTATGACGCGTTGTTCTTCATCTCTGCCAAATAGTCAAAAACCTCTTTATGGTAATTGTCTATCATATTCCTGCGTTTACCAATGCTAAACTCCCCAAGCCGTGCATCAAGAATTAGGGTAGTTCCTGCGTCAGCACCATATTGCGATACCATGATATCAACAATCTGCTTCATCGGGTTATCATTAACCTTATCAGATATAACCTCCGGAATCAGCAGATAGTTTAAGCCACAAAAACTGAATCCGAAGTACTTGTCTACGATGGGCTGAAGTCTTTTCAGCTTTGCGGCGCACTGGGGGCAAACAGGGTAATTGATGTGCGCGCGTTCCTTTCTGAGACCGCCTGCGATGGGGGCCAATTCGGTTTTGGATGTATAGAAATTGTATACTGATACATAACCCCATAACTCATCCTGGAGAGTGTTGCACATGGAGCAGGTCATGTTGCGGCCAGTGACCTTCTTATCACTTAAAGTATAGAAGTCACTGTAGAATTCCTCAGCCGCCTGAGTCCTGATCTTTGCGAAAAGGGGAGACCTGCCGATATGCAGTCCGTCAATTGATATTGTGAAGACATACTTCCCTTTTTTGCTATCGCCAAGATACTTGTCAATCTTCGAGAAGATTTCGTCGGGATTATTCTCAAAGAAGTCGTGCAGTCCTTTCAGTTCATCATTGATTTGCATATTGTTCTTGAGCGTTTTCATGATATTTTTATAGTCCTTGGAGTCTTTGGAATACTCTTTATCCAACCGAAATCCTTCCTCAGTGATGAATATTGAAGGAAAAGAAGATACCGAATTTCCAGGAGCGTTCCGATAAAAAACGTCTGACAAGTTTCGTGCCGAATCGTAATCCCCAAGAATTGAATCATTGAGCCTAAAGTCTTTACCATCCCTTACGAAACACATAGTAATAACTTTCCAGTTAGGTTTTGGCTCCACTATAAGACCGTATTCGTTGTTATGCTGATCAATATACTCTTGAGGTATGTGATCGTAAAGTGCCAGCATTTTATGTATCATCTCTCCTCCTTTTGCTTTTCTATTACTCCAAAGCCACGGGCGATTTGTTTGCCCAGCCCCAGCTGATCCGGGATCATAAAGTTTACGGTAAACTCCCCGGTGAAACACTGCATGGGGATATTGTGAAAGTTGCGTTCCACAGGTTTGAACCAACCGTCGAGTTCCACAGCGTCAAAATCCGGAATGGTATAGCCAAAACCCTTGGAAAGAGTAAGCAAGTTGCCCCGCAGGATTTGTTTTAGACGTTGCTTTTGTTGAATGGTATTGAGCTTTACAAACTCGCGGTAGTTTTCCTGATTCAATGCCATCCAGGGTGAGGCAAAGCGATAGCTTCGGAACTCTATGCATTGCCCCAATGGCTCTTCCATTAAACTGACGCTGAGGTCATTGACGGCATATACCTCTTTACCGATCCTTAGTTCGTCCACTTGCAAAAAGATCCTCTTCATCACGTCAATCCCTTCGCCAATGCCCAAAAGAGCCGGACAGCGATCAATCATACGATACTGGATGAGCGGATACTTATAGGACTGGGCGACGGACGGAAGATGGTTGTGAAAGAGATGCTCCGAAGGAAAGCGCGCGGCAAAATAGCCCCGAAGCTTGGGGATTTCGAACGCAGAAAACCTGATGTCACCGAAACTGAGTAACATGTACTTCACCGGTATCATAGAATTTCCCTCCCTGATACATATATAAATTGTGGGTTGATCATTCCACCGAGTTATTGGGACATGCCCAATGCCAGGTGCGAGGTAATTGGTGAACCGATAAACTGTCAATAAAAAATATTGAATTAGTACCTATGTACACTTCAAGATTGTGGATGATACGCCACAGAAAGTGTAGAAGTGAATAGTGAAGGGTGAACGCGGGCTCCCTTCCTGAGAACCGAAGTGGTTTCCAGATCAGTATCCGGGGGCAAAGTCTTGAGAACAAAATCCATAAATACGTCCTTGTCACTATAATGAGAATAATCTGCCCACATTGGAGTCACGTGTCCAATAAAGTGGTATTTTCTGTACATATGATAATCCATATGTCCAAGAAAACGAGTTTTTCTATGCAAGTGAAGGGTTAAGGGTGAACAGTGAACAGTGAATAGTGAACAGTGAACAGTGAATAGTGAAGGGGGTGAAGCTTACACCTTAAGCGTAGTTTTGAAGTGGAGTTTGGCGACTGAGCCAAGTTGATCTTTACCGTATAGTTTCACAAACTGCTTTGCGGCCTCGATCACTCCGGGTCCTGCGCCCAGGGGAAAGGTCATCTTGTGTTTGGCGTCCAGGCTTTTGCGCAGTTCCAGGAATTGATAGCGGGCGAGGATGGAGGCTGCGGCAACTGCGGGATCGCGTTCAGCGCCGGTGCGTTCCACCACGTTCAGGTTCTTGTCTTTGGCGGTCAGGCGCGCTTTCACCTTTTGCGCCTTGGAAAATTGATCCACCAGGATGCCTTCGCAGTCCTTTATTCCGGCTCGCAATTCACTGATTACTTTGGCGTGAGACCAGGCCAGAAGATCATTGAGATTCAGGTTTTGCTGCTGAAAGGAAGCGATCAATTCGTTGTATTTTGGGTTTTTCAAGATCAGGCAGTTCATCTGACCGGGGAAGCTTTGATAAATGCCGGCTGCAATGCGCTTGATCTGATCGTCCCGCAGCCGCTTGCTATCGCATACACCGAGCTTTTTGAGGTCATTCTCCTGCTCCCGTTTCAGATAGAAAGCGGAGACCACCAGGGGGCCGAAATAATCGCCTTTACCGCATTCATCGCTGCCGATCCAGGCATGCCAGGTATGCATGGCCTGATGCTCCGCTGGGGAAGTTTCCCCCACGATCAGGGCATTTAGCTCCGCTTTGAGCAGGGAGCTATTCGAACCTCCCACCACGGTGCTGAGGCCGCGTTTGGCGGAATGGTAGATATTGATGCTGGCGCTGTCGCTGCCGCGCCGTAGACGCAATTGCCAGCCGTAAGCAATCTCGTCCTGCCGCTCGATTTCGATGCCGCGCACTAAAAGCAGGGGATAGAGATGCGCCAGGTAGTTCTCGATCTCTTTATGCATGGGCGCGGAAGGCGGAGATCACTTCCCCCACGGTGTAGAGCGAGCCACCGGCAACGATGACATCAGCTTCACCGGCGTTTTCTATAGCTGTTTTCAATGCCTCAGCCACGCTGGAACAGGCGCAAACCGGTACCTCATACCTGGCAACTGCTTCCTTTTGGGCAGCAGCGCTGGCGGCGCGATCACTCTTGTTTTGCGCCACATAGATCTGTTTCGCTTTGCAGCAAAAGAGGCGGATCATCTCGCTGTAATCCTTGTCGGCAAGGATCGATAACACATAGATGAGTTTCTTACTGGGGAAAACCTTGTTTAGAGTCTTGGTGAGGGCGGTAACTCCATGCACGTTGTGCGCGCCGTCCACGATGATCAAGGGCTTCTGCGATAGTACCTGCATGCGCCCGGCCCAGTTTATGGATGAGATGCCTCCTCGGATGGTATCCTCATCCACGGGAAGCTGATGTTTCTGGCAGTAAAGGATGTAGGCGGTGATGGCGGCGCCAAGGTTGTGCCCCTGATGTTCGCCCATCAGATTGGCGCGGAGAGCACCAAAATAGTATCCGCCAAAGCGGTAATCGAAACAGATCCCGGCAGTGCTGTCATCACGCAGAAAGACCTTCCAATCCCTGCCGTAAAGATAGACCGGCGCATTTTTGACTTCTGCCGCGTCCATGATGACTTTCAGCGGGGAAGCTTCGATTTCGCCCACCACCAGCGGCAGATTATCCTTGATGATACCGGCTTTTTCGGCAGCGATCAGTTCCACGGTTCCGCCCAGGGTCTTCACATGGTCGAGGCCGATGGTGGTAATCACGCCCACATCGGGAGTGAAGAGATTGGTGGCGTCCAATCTGCCGCCCAGGCCCACTTCCATCACGGCAACATCCAGCCCGGCTTTTTGGAAGAGCGAAAAGGCGATGGCAGTGGTGATCTCGAAGAATGAGGCGTCCCACTTTTCAAAGAGCGCTTCCATGCTGTGGAACTCCGCCATGATGGCTTCGATGGATACTTCTTTGCCGTCCACGCGAAAACGCTCTGTGTAATTGATCAAGTGAGGAGATGTGTTTAGTCCTGTTCTCCAGCCGGAAGCGAGGCAAAGCGCTTCCAGAGTGGCGCAGACGCTGCCTTTACCGTTGGTTCCCGCTATATGAAAGCCACGCAGGCTGTCCTGGGGGGAGCCCATGTCCTTCAAAAGCCCGCTCATGCGGTTCAGTTCCAGCTTCACGTTGCCGGAATAGCGCTGATAGATGTGGTCCAAAAACTCTTGATATTGCATGCGATTACCTTAATGTGTGGGATTAAGGGAATACCGGCTTCATGCGACCGGTAGTCCTGGTTCATCGGGTACAGGCGGTCGCCGTACCGCCTATGTCCTTCATCTTCGACGGGCGTTTCAGGAGAGCGCCCCTACAACTCGACGGGCGCTTCAGGAGAGCGCCCCTACAACTCGACGGGGGCTTCAGGCGAGCGCCCGTACAACACGGTTCATCTCGAAAAAAAAGCGGATACATATCATATCCGCTAAAGATTCTGTAAGCACAGGGCATTTATTCAGTCACGCCAAACTTATCGGGGAAAAGCATGGCTCTAAGGGCAGTGCTGTCGTCCTTACGCTTGCTGAAAGCGTTGGGATCGTTCTTCCAGATTTCGATGTACTTCTCGATCATCTCTTTCTTGCGGGAACCGCTGTTGCCGGTTTCCTCGTTGATATAGTCCAGATCGTCGATCATATAGTTCTGCAGCTGGGTGGGATCCATGTTTTCATAGAAAGCTTTAGGGATCATGTGTTTGGGATATTTATCCATATTCGGGCAATAAACGATGACGCCATAATTGTGCTTCACCTCGTCGCCGATCTTATCAGCTATGTACTTGCCGAAAACAATGTAATCGGTCTTTTGACGTGCGGTTTCGGGGCAATAAGAAGCAGAGCCCAGATAGTAGCTCTTGGAGTCCAAAGCCTTACGGGTCTTCCGGAGGGTTTCCAGATTGCCGTCAAAATCCTTCTGTGTATCTCTGACGTAGTCAGTGGTGGCCACCCAGATTTCTTTCATGTTGTTAATACAATCTTCCACGTTTTGTTCTTTATCCAGGTTAAAGAAATTTGGGATCGCCAGGACAAAGATCAAGGCAGCAAAAAGAATTATACTAAGGACGGTATATACCGAGATTCCATTTTGGTTACGCAGCATTTTACGCTCCTCTTGATTTCTGTAGGTTATGCTTGTTTGGAGTGCCAATTTCCGTCAAGCCTTTTTTCTCGGGGAGAGGATTTTGCCAATGTACTGGTAGGTCTCGGGGACGTCGCGAAAGTGTTCCCGGTAGTTTTTCTTCTCTTCGATGCTCACTCCCGCAAATCTGCGCGAGACATTGGTTTCGCCCCAATTGTAGGCAGCCAGCACCAGGCTCCAATTGTTCTCATATTTATCCAAAAGGTAGTGCAAATACTTGGCGGAGAGCTTGAGATTGTACATGGGTACAAAGAGCATGCCGCGCTTGTGATCCTTGTGGATATACCCGGCGGTTTTCTCCTGCATCTGCCCCAAACCGATGGCCTGAGCCCGGGATACGGCAAAGCTGCGGAAGCCACTTTCAGTGCGGATCAGACGGTAGAAAATGCCGGGATCTATCTTGTAGTAAACGGCGATTCCTACCGTCATCAAGCGCACGGAAACGGGATTGTAAGTCAATATCACCAGCATCAGCAAAGCGATGATGATCAGGCTGCCAAGTCCGGTCTTTCTCTTTGCTTTCATGCCTGATGCCAGCAATCTCCTGAAATTATCCGGCTTAGCCGAGGGTCTTCTTAAAATCGTTCAGCTTCAGCACATGGCTCACTTCTTCGTGGATGATCCTGCGCAGAGCGTGCTTTGCCTTTTCATTTACCAGGTTGTCGTTGATGGCATGGAAGTAGAGCAAGGTATCTTTCTCGAAGCTGATGGCGTTTTCCACGATTTCCTTGATGTCTTTGGCGCCGGCTGCCTTTTTAATGGCAGAATCCTCGCTGTTGAAGATGCGACCGGCCACGATGGTCTTCAGGTATTCGGCGATCAGTTCCCAATCCTGAGTGAGTTCCAGATGCTGCATATCGTCATCATCGCGCAGAGCAAGGAATGTCTTTTCGTGGTTCAACTCCTGATCGCGAAGGAACGCGATAAATTCCTTGGCTTTGGAATCCAGATCTTTACGTTTGGTGGCCTCATGATAAAAGGCATAGCCATTTTTCTCGATTTGAACGGCGAATTCGATCACTTCATTTACAGAATATACGGCCATTTGTTCCTCCTATGGGATGAATATATCTTGTCCTTCCATCTATGAGGAGACGGGTATAAACTGTCAATAGAAATCTGATGGTAAGCCATAAACACTGCCTGTTCAATCGCCTGTTCATTTATAGTGGGCAAACGGAGCAGTTCTATCTACTGCATTTAAATAATTGCGCTTGACATATTATAACTCAGTGTTAAAGAGGTTTAAATACTATAGTGCTTCACTGATAGCACATCATTTCTGGGGACATCTAATCTGGTAAATGATTTAAGCCTTATGAAGGAGATTGTTTATGACCGATTTTCAGTTTCACATGTTTGCACTCCCGCTGGTTTATGCTCCAATTGTCTTCGGTATTTATGCATCTGTAGCATACTACCGGAAATTTAGTATAGACAAGGTTAACTCATGGAAAAGAGCTAGCATTATTACCAATATATCACCAAATGAATTTATCCAGATATCACAAAATCTTTGTGCCAATAAGGGATGCCAACTTATTGATATCACCATACTATCAAAAGAATTCATCAAGGTTATAATCAAAGAAAGTCCATCACCATTGTGGTGGTTTGGTCAGATTTATTACATAGAATATAGAGTAGTTGAACAACCAGAGGTAATTGTATATGCAAGGGGTTGTGTTTTCAAGGAAAGCTTGAATGTTTCTAGCTACAATAATACTCTTAACTCCTATGTAAAGATATAACCCTGTGATTTGCTAGATGTAGGAATCGCGTTAAGCATGAGGTTTTGCTATTGTCATGTAAAGCCTCATTCATTCCTGGTTTGCCTCGCTTTTCCAACCCTCTTGCCACCCTCTCACGTGCCACGCAAGAGGAATCCGGGAGAGTGGGAAGTGGCCGGTAAGCCAGGAAGCCCGTATGAAGGGTGAAGACTTGAGGCTGCTGGTGGCATTGTTTTACTGATCTCGAGGCACATTACCACGTGGATAAACTCAAGTTATCCTTGTATGTGACCCAGGTTCAATACTTTTCATTTGGGGCTGGGAGCAAATGCATTGATTGGGATGAAAGCCACCATCCCGGACATCATCAGCTTGGATTGTGGCAGAAAAATTATTGACAATTACTGAGACATCCTGAATGTTGTAACCAAGAGGTTCAAAGCTTATGAATATGCTTCGCGTTGTTTTAGTTTTGTGGTTGTTACTTGTGTTATCCGGTTGTATCTTTTTGGACGTCTCATGTCAGGATACTGCCATACCTCTGTACCCCAAAAAGATCAGCGGTTCCATTCATCTAACCAATGCAGTTGATATCAACGATACTTATTACACGGATACTGAGGATAATCAGGATCCGGGTAGGGTTGGTGGAACCATTATTTACGGAGTAAAAGCAAATGTGGGAATCTCCCCTAGGGCTGATCTGGCGTTTACCATGGCCAGGGATAAAAGTAACAGTAGCGGTTCTGGTCTTTATACTACATCTGAGGATAGTTCGCAGAGCATGCATGCAAAATTTGGGGTAAAATATCTGCTCTCGCATCGCGACAAAACCTATGTTTCGGTGTTACCCTCCCTGTACTTAGCGCACGGCGAGGAATCAGGTTCGGACTATTCTTCTTCCAGTCATTCATCTGATAGTTATGCGTATGAATACGGAGCAGCGGGGGTAGATGCGCAATTGTTGGTTACCCATCAGATCGCGAAGTGGGTCAGTGCCACCTTTGTAGCCCGATCTCAAATCAATCGGATACGTAAGAATCTGGATGGTCAGGAATATGGCCCCTATGTTACCTCAAACTTTGGGATCAGGGGGAATATTCGGCTATCGGCAGGCATCTTCCATATAACACCGGAATTCGGGTTGGAATTGTTCCCTATCGTCCATGGTGACCCATACATCGCACGCATCGGGAGCTTGGGTTTCGGGCTGCAATTCTAGTAATCCGGCATAGTCATTGCATATCCACCGGGCTCAGATCTGAAAACACTTGACGAAATCTCCCCAGTGTAAGGATCATGTATGCAGCCGTGATGCTCCTCATAAAGGGCGGACGGCACCAAAATTACCCCGGATGGTGAGGATGAAAACACAAACCAGAAGCGATGCCGTAATCAATGGTGTTAAGTACCTTTTGATCGAATACCTGGTCTGGCTGTATATGATCGCCTGCCTGGCCTGGCTGGCCTTGCGCCTGTTTGAATATGGCGTAGCTACTCCGGCCATCCTGGTCGCGCCTCTGTTACCGGCGGTGATAGCGGTATGGGCACATGCTTCGCTGGCAGCAAGGATGATGGGTGAGGAAGAGACCCGCACGTGGTGGAAATACACTGCCGGCATGGCAGTGCTGATCTCAGTCGTAATGGCATGGGTGATCGTGGAAGTGCGCCCCCTGGCCTTCTTTACTCAGGCGCAAAACACCGCTTCCATATTGGGCGGAATCTTCAACCCCGATCCCGAGGAACTGGTCCCGATGCTCGCCGCTCTGGTGGAAACGATCTATCTGGCGCTCCTGGCCACAGTTCTGGCCATCCCCTTTGCCTTTGTGCTGTCCTTTTTTGCCGCAAAGAATCTGATGTATTCATCCCTGATCGGGCGCGTAGTCTATGTATTCATCCGCACATTGTCCACCATCTTTCGCTCGATCGAAGCCATCGTATGGGCGATCATCTTTTGCGTGTGGGTGGGCATCGGCCCCTTTGCCGGGATGCTGGCCCTGTGGATCCACTCCATTGCGTCATTGGTAAAGCTGTATAGCGAGCAAATCGAGAACATCGATCCCGGCCCCGTGGAAGCCATCAAAGCCACCGGAGCCGGTACTCTGCAGGTGTGGCGCTATGCCGTTGCCCCGCAGATCCTGGCGCCCTATCTCGCTTTTACCATCTACCGCTGGGATATCAATGTACGCATGGCGACCATAGTAGGTTTTGTGGGTGGCGGCGGCATTGGTCTGGCTTTGTATCAACAGCAGTCGATGCTGGCATGGCGCAATGTGGGACTGATCATGTGGCTGATCGCCATTGTGGTGTGGGTGATGGATATGTTCAGCGCCTACATCCGTGAAAAGCTGGTGGCAAACTAAGGAATAAAGGAATTATCATGCAATACAACCCCGTGGAATTGATCATGAAAAAGCGTGACGGCAAGGTGCTGTCCGAAGCGGAAATCTCCTTCTTTATCGATGGTTACCTCAGCGGCGCCATCCCTGAATATCAGATGACAGCTTTCCTGATGTGCTTCTTCTTCCAGGGCGCTCTGCCTTCCGAGATCAGCGCGCTTACCAGGAGCTACATCCAGAGCGGTGACACCTTAAGCTTCGATGAGGCTCTGCCGGTGGCAGATAAACACTCCACCGGGGGGGTGGGAGATAAGATATCGCTGATGCTGGCACCCATCGCTGCCGCATTGGGACTGTATGTGCCGATGATCTCCGGACGCGGATTGGGACACACCGGGGGCACTTTGGACAAACTGGAAGCTATCCCCGGATTCAACACCCAGTACAGCATGGAGGATTTCAAAGCACTGGTTTTGAAACATGGCTTTGCCCTGGTGGGACAATCCGCTGCCATGGTTCCCGCCGATAAACGCATCTACGCGCTTCGAGACGTCACCGCGACCGTGGAATCCCCCGCCCTCATCAC
The DNA here is from genome assembly GCA_023392795.1 of Candidatus Cloacimonadota bacterium. GTDB lineage: Bacteria > Cloacimonadota > Cloacimonadia > Cloacimonadales > Cloacimonadaceae > UBA5456. The sequence continues at coordinate 7,916 of JAEWNJ010000041.1, read as the reverse complement.
CGCCAGTATCATGAGCAAAAAGATCGCCGAGGGCACCAAATACCTGGTGATCGATCTCAAAATCGGCAGCGGGGCCTTTATGCCAAACCTGCGTCGCGCCAAGGAACTGGCAGAACATCTGATATCTACGGGCGAAAGCTTCGGGCAAAAAGTGAAGGTGGCATTTACCAATATGAACTCTCCCTTGGGACACGCCGTCGGCAACGCCCTTGAGACCATCGAAGCCATCGAATACCTGAAGGGAAAATACTTGCCCGACACTTATGAGATCACCACTCAACTGGTGGCGCAGATGCTGATCATGGCAGGCAAAGCCCGGGATTTCGCGAAAGCCGAAACGATGATCAAGAGAGTGGTGGATAGTGGAGCAGCTCTGGCAAAGTTCCGCGAAATCATCGCCGCTCAGGGGGGAAACCCCCACGTAATCGAGGATTACAGCCTCTTTGCCACTGCCAAACATCAAATGCCCATCATCGCCACAAACAGCGGATTCATCCACGCCATCGATTCCCGCGCTATTGGCTACGCCCTGGTTCGCATCAAAGCCGGCCGCATGAAGACCACCGACCTGCTGGATTACAGCGCGGGAGCCTTGCTTTATCCCAAAATAGGAGATCAGGTGACTGCGGGAGACACCATCGGCATCCTGCACTGCAACGACGAAATACAAGGCAGAGAAGTACTTCGCATGATTCAGGATGCCTACAGCATCTCTGAAGCAGTGAAGGAAAAGGAAGAGCTGATCTACGAGATTCTCTGATCGGGGGGATTTTGAGGGCAAAAAAAACTGGCTCCGAAAGAGGGATTCGAACCCCCGACCTAGTGGTTAACAGCCACCCGCTCTACCGCTGAGCTATTTCGGAGCACCAAGTAGGTGCAATCTCGGAAACTACCCCTTTTTTGTCAACTGATATTTTCTCCCGACGATTATTCTTATGCTGCGTAATGGCCGCTTATGACTTTTGGTTCTCTTTCAAATCGAGCGGGTGTACATCCAGATGTGGCCGAATTGGGGTGGCAAGCTCCTGCTTGCCACAGTGAGCTTGAGCTCGCTTCTGTAGGCATCTCCGCTGCCTCTGCCAAGCGGAGCTTAGCGGCCCTCTCAGCGAAGGATAGTTCTATGTTTGCCTACTTTACCCACTTGGTTTGAAGTGAGCCATATCTTTATCTCTCACTTGCATGCCTATCCGCATAGATTATCATGTCCATATATTCTTAGATTCAAGGAGAGATTATGATTACGATACACCCTTACCTCAATTTCAATGGCAATTGCTACGAAGCATTCACATTTTACAAGACCATCTTTGGCGGAGAATTCAGCTATGTGGGCAGATACGCCGACATGCCCACTGAAGATGGACAAAGCATACCAGAAGAGCTGAAAGACCTGATCATGCACATGAGCTTACCGATCAATGACAAAGTGATACTGATGGGATCTGATGTCCATGAGTCCTTTGGCCAAAAGGTAGTGCCGGGCTCGAACGTGGAACTCATGATCACGCTACACGATAGAGCGGAAACAAACCGGATTTGGGAAGCATTAAGACCAGGTGCCACCATCGTGATGGACTTGCACGACGCCTTTTGGGGAGATTACTTTGGCAATCTGATGGACAGATTCGGCATTAGATGGTCACTTAACTGCCCAAGTGAAGCTTCTGAATAGAGCTATACAGGTCAGGACCGGAACTGCTGGATTTAGATTTATACAGTTTCCACTTTGAAATGACATAATCAAAGGGGGCATGGGGCTTCAGCCCCATACAATATAGGGTGGTGGGCTGGGCATGGATTATGTCATTTCAAACTAAACACGGTATTAGGATTTCCCAGGAAGTTCCAATATCCCGCTTTCACACATGATGTTTCGGATCAAAGAAAAGGGGGCGCTCGCACCTGAGCGCCCCGCTATCTTGCAGGAGAACTAGAGACTGCTCATTTCATCTTACTGAGGATGTTTGCTACGTGCGCACCTTGGAAGCGTGCGCCGTCGAGTTCGTTTTGGGAAGGCATTCTGCTGCCATCGCCGCCGGCAATGGTGCTGGCTCCATAGGGTGAGCCACCTGTGATTTCCGCCATGGAGGATTGTCCGGCAAAGCTGTAAGGCAGACCGGCAATCAGCATCCCATGATGCAGGAGAACGGTATGAAAACTGAGAATGGTGGATTCCTGGCCCCCGTGCTGCGTCCCCGTGGAGGTGAATACGCTGCCGATCTTTCCGATCAATGCGCCTTTGGCCCAAAGCCCGCCGCTGGCATCCAGAAATGCCTTCATCTGAGCGGCCATCATGCCATATCGGGTGGGTGCGCCAAAGATAATGGCGTCATAATTTGCCAGATCGCTCACGTCGGCGATGGGGACATCGGCAAAAGCTTTGCGCGCGTCGTAAGCGCCGATCTTTTTGAGCAGGTCTTCGCTGAGGATTTCCGGAACCTGTTTGAGGTCCACGGTGATGCCATCCACACTTTTTGCACCTTCCACCACGGCTTTTGCCATCTGGTAGATGTGCCCGTAGGCTGAGTAAAATAGTACTAATATCTTCATTGGGGGTCTCCCGTATATTTCGTTTTGAGACATGATAACCGGGAAAACCCACAAGGCAAGTAGGATTATTCTTTCAGTTCCTCTATGGTGTTGATAAAGTCGTCGATATGCTCTTCCAGCGTATTAAAGGAGCACATCAGCCGTACCTCGCACCTGGCTTCATCCCAAGTGTAAAACATGTACTTCTCCTGCAGGATGGGGATCCAGGCCGCGGGCATGACGGCAAACACGGAATTCACATACACTTTTTGGGTGATCTTGATCTCAGGGACTTTTGCCAGGCGCTCTGCCAGCAATTGCGCCATAGTATTGGCGTGAGCGGCATTCTCCAGCCAGAGGTCTTTATCCAGATAGGCCTCAAACTGAGCGGCGATGAAGCGCATCTTGGAATACAATTGATTGAGCTGCTTGCGGTAAAAGCGCATGTTTGCAGTAAGTTCCGGCACAAAGCTGATGATAGCTTCCCCGAAGAGGAGACCGTTTTTAGTGCCGCCGAAGCTAATGATATCCGCGCCGATATCCCGCGTCATACCGATCAGGGTGGTATTCAGAGCTGCCACCGCATTGGCCAGACGGGCACCATCGATGTGTAGCAGCATATTGTGCGCATGGGCAAAATCCGCTAGAGCCCGCAATTCATCCAGGGTATACAGAGTTCCATACTCGGTACTTTGGGAGATGGAGATGACCTTAAACTGCGAATGATGCTGATCACGATCACCCAGCAGCCTGGGCGCGATGAGTTCCGGTGTCAGTTTGCCATCGGGAGTCTTGATCGCTGTAAGGCGGGCTTGAGTGCATTTTTGCACCGCACCGCATTCATCCACGTTGATATGGGCAGTTTCGGCGCAAATCACAGCATTGAAGCTATCGATCAGCGCCTGCAGCGACAGCACGTTTGCCCCGGTACCCGTCATCACAAAGAAGGCTTCGCAGTCGCCCCCGAAGAGCGCTTCCAGTTGCGACAGCACGGACTGCGTGAGCGGATCGTCCCCGTAGGCGGGACAGAAGCCCACGTTTGCCTTTTGCAGAGCGGAGAAAACAGTGTAGTGAATGCCACTGTGATTATCACTGCCAAAACTGATGGGAAACATAAGAAACTCCTAATGAAATCTATGATGGAGCTAACAAAGCATCCGCCTGCTTTGTGTCAAGAGCCAAAAAAAGTCCCTCCCGAAGGAAGGACTAACGTTTGGATAAATGCCAGAGCCGGGTCGCTTTAGAACGTGGCGCCCAAAGCTCTGTCCATCAGGAAGCTCGCCCAGGGATTGCTCGCTGCGGGAACCTGGCGCACGTCCTTGATCTTAAAGACAAATTCATACTGTGATGACAGTCCGTCCACCGTGAAGGGGACCATCAGCTTAAACTCTTTGTTCTTGTAGCGGATGGCTTCGCTGTAATCAATGGGGAACATCGGACGCTTTACCAGGAGCCCGGAAAGCGGGGATTGATAGATGTGCGTTGCGGAAACCAGCTTTTCGGTGAGACTGCCGCGGCGTACGATCACGGAGGGTACCTGATCCTTGTCGCGATCGGTAAAGCGGGTGGAGGAAATCAGTACTTTGTGGCCGATATTATCCACGTCCATATAGTTCACGTTGTTCCAATCGATCATGATGGGCTTTTCGCTCTTGTTATACAGCACGAGGTCCCATCCGGCTTCGGTGGCACTCCAGATGCTGCGAAACAGATCGTCTTCGAAGGCGTAGCGCGTCACATCTGTAGTGGTAGTATCCGCTACGGGAGCGCGATAACGCTGATTGATATCCGCTGCGGAACGCACCATGGAAAGTTCCATATCGTATTTTACGATCAATTTTTCTCCACTAGTGCCGGTAGTGGCACAGCCAAACATTCCCATCAGGATTATGACTATTGCGATGATAGCAAGGTGTCTTTTCATCTTCTCTCCTTGAGTCTAATTCATTCTTATGGACAGATTACCGATTTATCGTTCATTGTCAAGCAAAATCCCCTGTCATCAGAACATCGCGCTGACCAGTTCATCCAGTTCCACATCGCCCAGATAAGTCTGATAGTCTGCATCCAACAGGGTTTGACGAACGCATTCCGCGTCATGCGCCACTCCGCTGAAGGCTTGCTCCAGGTCTTTCATCTCCATTGGCGAAAAGAAATCCCCAAAGATTCTCAGGCTGGTGATGATGCCGTTGGATACATCCAGATAGAGTTCGATGGTGCCGCTTTTGCTACGGATGGCGTTGGCGAGGTTATACTGCGGGCTCTTGCCATAATTCCAGTCCCAACAGGCATACTTCTCCTTCACCAGTTGTTCCACAGCAGCTTTATCCTCTCCCGACAGGAAGTAATCCCGGGCATCGGGGTAGAGACTGTGGATCTTCATCCTGACCAGAGGAATGAACTCCTCCAGCTTCATCGGATTGGGCAGATGATCCGCCACATTGGTAACCCGGGCGCGCACCGATTTGACCGCTTTGTCCGAAAACTTAAGCGGATTCACCTTCAGCGCATTTGCCAGCGATTCTACGTGTGAGGCAAAGAGGATGGTTCCGTGCTGCAGGGTTTTCCCAGACTGTACCAATTTGGCGTTGCCGGAAAACTTCAGTCCATCGATCGTGAGGTCGTTGCGTCCCTCCAGGCGGGCAGGGACTCCCAGCTCGTTCAGCACGCTGATCACCGGTGCGGTATATTTGGCAAAACCGCCTGCGTCATCTTCGCTATTCATGATGAAGCTAAAGTTCAGGTTGCCCAGGTCGTGAAATACGGTTCCTCCGCCGGTCAGCCTTCTGACCACGGGGATATTGTGCTCCTGCACCCAGGGGTAATTGATCTCGGCGATGGTATTTTGAAAGCGACCCACGATCAGGCAAGGTTCATTGATGTAGAGCAGAAAGCAATCCTCAGAGAAGTTCTTCAGGATATATTCTTCCAGCGCTATATTGAACGGCGCGTAATGTGAGGGGCTGAAAATACTTAGCATCGCTACTCCTTGTCCAGATCGGCAAGTTCTTGCCTCACGAAGCTCACCAGATCCCGGATATGCTCCTGGCTAAAGTTAAAGTCAATTCCCGCAGTCTGATAGATCTCATTCACGGGTCTGCTGTAGCCCAGCTTCAAGAAATCCTGATACTGCTGCAGGGCCCTGGCTTTATTCTCGCGGTAGTTTTTGTATATACTCAAGGCTCCCAATTGCGCCATCCCGTATTCGATGTAGTAAAAGGGAACTTCATAGATGTGGAGCTGCATCTTCCAGCCATGACGACGCATGTGTTCCAGACGGCTGAAATCAACTCCCGCCCGGTAGGGCTCTGCGATATTGACGTAGGCATCGTCACGCTCTTTCGCGTTGTGCTGCGGATTCAGATAAATCCAGTGTTGCAGGGCATCCACCGTCATGCACCAGGGTAGGAAAGTCAGCGTGCCTTCCAGTTGCTCGCGTTTGGCCTTTTTGAGGTCTTCCTTATTGCTGTAATAGATGTCCCAATAGTCCATGGTGAGCAGTTCCATGCTCATCGAAGCCAATTCCGCCACTTCTGAAGGCGTCTCCAGATAAGGATAGTAATGGATGTCCTTGGTGGCGGCGCCATGCATGGCATGCCCGGATTCGTGCAGCAGGGTTACCACGTCCTTGTGCTGCATTACATGATTCATAAAGATGAAGCTGCTGGCGAGATTGTGGATGCTGGTATTGTATCCACCGGGGGCTTTACCCTTGCGGTTTTCCAGATCCAGCATACCGCTGTTGTTCATCATGGCAAGCTGCTCGGCGTAAGGCGGATACACCTTGTCCAGCACGTCGATGGCTTTGTGGATAAATTCGTCGGTGGTCTCAAAAGGCTTGAGATTGCGTCCGTCCAGATCCACCGCGGTATCCCATGGTCTTAAGCTATCCAGTTTCAGGGTCTTGCGGCGCTGCTCGTTTAGCTCCGCGCAAAAGGGGATCACCTCTGCTTTTACCGCTTCATGGAAGGTGTAAAGGTCTTGGGGAGTATAGGCAAAGCGTCCCATCTCCTGATGCTTGAAATCACGGTAGTTTGAGAACCCGGCATTCAGGGCGATCTGATGGCGTTTCTTTAGCAGATCGTCGTAGAGCTGGTCCAGCTCCGGGGCATTGTCCATAAATAGCTGATAGCGCGCCCGGAAGGCTGCTTCACGTTTCTCGCGATCCGCATCTTTGAGATACACGGCCAATTGGGCGGGAGTGCGTTCCTTGCCGTCAAACATCACGCTCATCTTGCTCACGATCGCGGCGTAGCGGCAGGCAAGCTCGCTTTCTTCGATCATCAGCGGGATATTCTCTTCACGGAAGAGCTCGATCTGATTCTTAAAGATATGCACCAAATGGCCAAACTCATACTCATCCAGGTCTTTGGCAAAAGGGCTCTCGCACACTATGCGGCGAAACTGCGCCTGCAGATCTTCATTGGCGGCAATCACTTTGGCATAATAGTCGTTATATGCAGTTTCCAGGGACGGATCATCGGCATGTTGAGACATCTTTACATAGCGCCAGGACAGTTCATCCGCAATGGCTTTGTTTAGCTCCGACCATACGATCAGGGCTGCTTTGATGTCTTCAGGAGAAGCGAATACGCGGGTTGCTAAAGAACCAAACAGGCTCTTCACGGCAGTTTCCGATGTGATATCCAGATCATGGGGAAGATGAGTAAAGGGAATCGGTTGCAGTTTCTGCTGCGAGTAATACATGCTTACCTTCTTGTCCTTCTTAGTTTAATGAGTTTGAGGATGAGGATGCTGAGGATGCCAAAGATGGCGATCAGCTCATTGATAGATACCACGGGGTGAAAGCTCACCTTGTCTGCTTTTATCGTGTAAATGCCCACGGGATCGGTCTTCATGCTGCCGCCTCCGCCACCGCCAAAATCTGCTTCTTGTTCTTTGGAAGCAAATTCTTCCGGGGTCTCGGATGGGTTGGGATCAGCGGGCTCCACCGGTTTCTTTTTTGTTTTTTTCGCGGAGGAAGAGCCTCCACCACCGCCAAAGGCAAAGGTGGTTCGGGCCACGGGGACGATCGATACATCGCCGATCTGTGAGGGAGATCCAAACGAAAACTCCACTCCACCACCGCTGTGGATCATACTCTTTACCTGGGAAATGATGCTGTTTAAATCCATCTTGATCTCCTTGCATTATAGTCTTGGGAAAATCACTAAAGTACCAGCCTCTTACTCGCCAGTATTCTTTGATGATTATATCTGTCAAGCGCAAAGTGGGTCGGATTAATTTACAATTTACGATGTGACTCTGTCGAAACAACTCAGTTTTGAATAGCCTTGATTGTGATCATAGAGTCCTGGATAATGTCAGATTATGTGTAGAGTCTTGCCTAGCGGCACATATAAGAGCTTCAAAGAGGTCAAAAAGCT
>JAEWNJ010000037.1 GCA_023392795.1 Candidatus Cloacimonadota bacterium | reverse complement strand
CTGGAATGGAAGCCCCGCGATGGTCAGAGCACCGGCAGCGAGGATGTTCCGCTTCCTGAAGAAAACATGGCTCCGCAGAAAACCACAGCCGATGATTTACCATTCTAGGAGAAAACATGAATTTCAGCGATAGAAAGAAAAAGTTCACCCGCAAGAAATACTGCAAGTTCTGCGCCAATAAAGATCTTGTGATCGATTACAAAAACGTGGATATGATGCGCCAGTACATCTCTGATGTCGGCAAAATCGAAGCAGCCCGTCTTACCGGTACATGTGCCAAGCACCAGCGCAAGCTCACCACTGAGATCAAGCGCGCTCGTCAGATGGCCCTGATCGCCTACGTAATCGAATAGTAATGTTCTGGTTATCCCTGCTCAGCGGAGCTCTTGCATCATTTAGCCCCTTTCTGGGGATGATCGTGGTAATGATCTTCTGTGCCAGGACCCTGGGCTCGGCCATTGTATCACCGCAAAGGGCGCTCTTTGCCTTTTTCGTGATCCCTCTGGTCCTGCTCCTGACCGACAGAAGTCCCGCCAACCAATTGATGGTACTGGATGCCATCTTTGGCGTTGGCATCATTGCCTGGGTCTTTCTCATTACATTACGTGCCAACCAGGTACTCAGCGAAGCTTTGCTGATATCGGCGATAGCTTTAATGGTGTACTCAATGGCGCGGATGTTTCTTTTTGGGGCTTTTTTGACCGAGAGTTTTGATCAGGGATTCGAACTGCTTCAGGCGCAAATGCCTGCGCTGGTGAATACTCAGTACATGGATCTCAGCATGAAGCTGTGGAAGATGATCCTGCCCTCCATGTGGGGTGTGGGACAGATCCTGGCTTTGCTGGTGGGTTACTACTTGTTTCACAAGACCATCAAGATCCCATTTCACTTTGAGGATCTGAAGTTTCCCGCTCTGTACAACCTGCTGATCGTGGCGATATTGCCCTTGTATTTGATAGACGCTGGCAGATTAATCTTCATCAATGCGCTCATTTTACTTTGCATGATCCCTCTTACGCAGGGCTTTGCCTCGGTTTCCGTGGGTCTGGCAAAAGTAATAGCGAGCGACATTGTACGAGGCATCATCATGGTGATAGTCCTGCTGTATGCCTTTATCCCGCTCACCCTGATCGGTTTTGCCGACAGCTGGCTGGGCATCCGAACTAATAATCGTGGAGGAAATACCGCATGAAAGTGATATTAACTGAACACATAGAAAACCTTGGCAATAAAGGTGACGTGGTAAACGTGAAGCGTGGCTATGCCCGCAATTACCTAATTCCAAGGGAATACGCATTATATGGCACTCCTGCCAATATGAAACGCCTCGGCGCGATTCAGGACGAATTGAAAGCTGCCGAAGAAAAAAAGCTGGCTGAATTAAAAAACCTTGCCGAAAAAATAGCTTCCATAAAACTGACATTTGTCCGCAAAGTGGATGAACAGGGATCGATGTTCGGCTCAGTTTCTGAAAATGATATCGTGGTCGCCCTCAAAGAACAGGGCGTGGAAATCGGACGCGCAGCCGTTCAGATGGAACATCATATCAAGGAATTGGGCGATCACACGGTGCAGCTTCGCCTGCATAAGGAGATTCCTGCCAGCATCAGCTTTACGGTCGCTGCTGAAGCCGAATAATTTCACGGGAGGTTCCCATGTTCGATACGATCTTCAAGATCAAGCAAATCGCCTCTTTGGTGGTGTTTGTGCTCGTACTCTCATTGATGGGCATGATCACTGGCAGGCCGATTATGATGCTGGCTTATGCCGCATTCTTTTTAGCGATGAGTGTGGTGATTTATCTCACTCTGCGCAAAAAGCAGCGTCATTTTGAAGTAGTACAAAGCCAAAACAGGACAATCAGGGTGATCCTGGCAGCTGTTTTGATGATCCTGGCCATTATCGCCCCGATGTTGATCGCCCTGCGCTCCAGCGTGATCAATCTGCCGGCCGAGATGACGGTTTCCACTGTGGTAATGCTGATGCTTGGGCTTTCCATCCTCTTCATTATCTTATCCCTGCTGCCGGTATATCTCATCAATCGTAAAGACAGCACCGTGATGCATCGGACTATCGGATACGTAGTATTCATAATTGCCGCCATGATCCCTGGCCTGCTCATGTCCCGTGTGGATAGCACACCAATGGGAATCGGTTCTGTTTACTATGTGGCGATGGCCGTCTTGATCCTGGCTTACAATGCCATGGGTCTATACTTCAACCAGGAATAATAAACCATAAATGTGAGCGGGAGTTCAAGCTGAGCAACCTCAGCAAGACTCCCGTATCTTTTTACAATGGCTTTATCAGGACTTAGTACGAATTTACGCCGTGTGTTATACAAGATAGGCGGCGAGAAACATGAACGCTTTATCAGCCTATACCTGGCTTGGAAAAGCGTGGTGGGTGAACTCCTCGCGGAGCGCTCTCACCCCATCAAGATAGAGCAAAACACCCTCTTCGTGGGGGTGGAGAACAGCGCCTGGATGCAGGAATTGGTGTTGTTGAAACCCAAGATCCTGCAGAAGTATAAAAATGCTTATCATGAAGAACTGCAGGACATGGTCCTGATCATCAAGAGTAAAGGTAAGAGAAAAAGATGAATACACTGATTGCCGCCTCGGTCTTGTCCGCGGATTTTTCCCGTCTGGGCGATGAAATACGGGCTCTGGAAGCCACGGACATCATCCACCTGGATCTCATGGATGGGCATTATGTGCCAAACCTAAGCTTTGGTTACCCCCTGGTGCAGTGCATCAGAAACCTCAGCGACAAGCCTCTGGACGCCCATTTGATGGTTACCAATCCTGATGCCTATGTGGAAGGTCTGGCCGCCATTGGAGTGCAGTATATATCATTTCATGCTGAGACGGTGCATCATCCTCACCGCATGATTCAACAAATTCAGGCGTGTGGGATCAAAGCGGGACTGGCACTCAATCCAGGCACTCCAGTCTGCAGTATATCCGCCCTGTTGGCTGATCTGGATTTCGTTCTGGTAATGAGCGTGAATCCCGGCTATTCAGCACAAAAGTTCATCACATCAGCCATCGATAAAATCAGGGAACTCAGCTCCTTGCGCACAGAAAAGGGACTGAAGTTTCAGATCGAAGTGGATGGTGGGGTAAAGGGCGATAACGCATCCACACTACGCGATGCCGGAGCAGAAATCCTGGTCTCGGCCTCATATATCTTTGCATCCGAAAACTACACAAACGCAATCAACACTCTGAAGGGGATCTGATGTTCAATAGCCTTTCCGACCGTTTGGATAAAATCTTCCGTGGCCTCAAAGGCAGCGGCTATCTCACCGAACAGAATATCAAGGACAGCATGCGTGAAATCCGCATGGCTCTGCTGGAAGCAGACGTAAACTTCAAAATCGTAAAGAACTTCATAGCCGAAGTAGAGAAACGTTCCCTGGGCACCGAAGTGATGAAATCCCTCACCCCCGGGCAGCAGATCGTAAAAATCGTGCATGAACAGCTCATCAGCCTGATGGATACTGAAGGCTTTGAGATGAAAGTTTACAACAACAAACTGGTGAAGATCATGATGGTGGGTCTGCAAGGCTCAGGTAAGACCACTGCCTGCGCCAAACTGGCGGCAATGTACCGCAAGAAAGGCATCAAACCGATGATGGTGGCCTGCGACGTCTATCGTCCCGCCGCCATCCAGCAATTGAAAGTCCTGGGTAAACAGATCGACATTCCGGTGGTAAGCGAAGATACCAAGGATGTGATTACCATCGCCGATAGCGCGCTCAAACAAGCTCACGCGGATTTTACCAATCTCTTGATCTTCGACACGGCTGGCCGCTTGCACATCGATACCCAGATGATGGATGAAGTGGCACGGCTAAAAGCTCATGTAAAGCCAGACTATATCTTTTTCGTAGCAGATTCCATGACCGGTCAGGATGCCGTCACCGTGGCCAAAGAGTTTCATGAAAAGCTTGCGTTTGACGCGGTAATCCTCACCAAACTGGATGGCGATGCCCGCGGCGGCGCTGCTCTTTCCATCAAGGCGGTCACCGGACGCCCCGTAGCTTACGTGGGTATCGGAGAAAAGATCCCCGATCTGGAGATCTTTTATCCCGACCGCATGGCTTCCCGCATCCTGGGCATGGGCGATGTGCTCACCCTCATCGAAAAAGCACAGGCCAGCATAGATTCAGAGGAAGAAGAAAAGCTCGCCCGCAAGATGCTGAAGAACCAATTCACGCTAAATGACTTTCTAAAACAGCTCCAGAGCATCAAAAAGATGGGTCCCCTGGAATCGGTGATCCGCATGATCCCAGGCCTGGGTAGCAAGCTCCCCGCCGATCTGAAGATCGATGATAATGCCCTGAAACACGTGGAGGCCATCATCCAATCCATGACCCATCAGGAACGCGAAAAGCCGGAAATCCTCAATGGCAGTCGCCGTTTACGCATCTCCAAAGGCTGCGGACGTCCGGTGATGGAAGTGAATCGCCTGATGCGGCAATTTGATGACATGAAGAAGATGATGAAAAAGATGAGCAGCCCCAAAGGCATGAAAGCCCTCGAAGCCATGATGAAGGATCATCCCCAACCATAGCCTGATTCGGAAAATCGATTCTTACCTTCATGATGCCCCACCCTTTGTAGCCTGAGCCCAAAGTTTAGTTACTGCTACAGTACTAATCTATCCTACTTGTAAAAGACATTGAGGCAAAGCATAATGAAGATGGTGGGATTATTCTAGACGGATTCAGTCAAACAATGGAGATATGCACCGCTAAGTATTCCATCTTCATGCGGGCTTCACTGACCTTCCAGCAACTTGCCACCTACCCGGAATCCTCTTCCGTGGGACGGGGGAGGGTGGCAAGATGGTTAGAACAGCGAGGGAAACTAGGAATGGATAGGCAATTGTACAGGCAGTCGAAGCTAGTAACTATATTTGGGTAGACTTTCTACCATATCGCTTTCATGTTTCCAGATTCATCCATTTGAAATAGGTCAGTTTCGAGACCATCTCTTCCAGATATTGGAAGCTATCCACGAGGGCGTCCTGGACTTCATCAAGCTAACCGAAGCTTTTATTCCTAAACTGGAGGTCTCTCTTATGGCTGACCATAGATGTTCTGCGGGATTCAATTCGGGGCTGTATGGGAGTAGAAATATGTGAACAACGTGCAAGTCAATATTGCCGGGGCGGATGTGGTGATCAGTTGGGTTCCCGTAACCACGAACATCCTGGGCGGAGCGGCCAATCCCGACCGCTACGTAGTGTATTTTTCCCAATACCCCAGCGGGCTAACCTTTGGCCTCTGGCAGTGGTAACCTTACACAGCTTTGTTCATCAACGGGCTGCATTATATGCGCCTTCCAGGTTTTATATGGTAAAAGCAATCTGCCTTTGAAAATTGATCAGCTTTGAGGTTGACACAGATGAGCCTTCAGATTTCTTAGACCTGATTGAGGTGAGAAATTGAAGACAAAAATCATCATTAAAGGTGCCAATGAGCACAACCTGAAGAACATTGATCTGGAGATTCCCCGCGACAAACTGGTGGTCTTTACCGGCGTTTCCGGCAGTGGGAAAAGTTCTCTGGCTTTTGATACACTTTACGCGGAGGGGCAGCGCCGCTATGTGGAATCCCTTTCAGCTTATGCCCGAATGTTTTTGGGACAGATGGAAAAGCCCAAGGTGGACTACATCGAAGGGTTATCTCCCGCCATATCCATCGAGCAAAAATCCGCTTCCAAGAATCCCCGTTCCACAGTAGGTACGGTCACTGAGATCTATGACTATCTGCGAGTGCTCTTTGCCCGCGTGGGGAAACAGCATTGCTACCAGTGCGGCGAGCCTGTGGGATCGCAAACTGTGGATCAGATGGTCGAGCATTTGATGCAGCATCCAGAAGGCACGAAGATACAGCTCCTGGCGCCCATGGTGCAAAACCGCAAGGGTGAACACAAGGAGGAGTTGGAGCAACTGCGCAATGAAGGTTTCGTTCGCGTGATGATCAACGGCGTGGTACGCGCACTGGAAGAAGACATCGTTCTGGACAAGAAAAGCAAACACAACATCGATGTAGTGATCGATCGACTTGTGATCAAAGATGGCATCCAGAGCCGTTTGGCAGATTCACTGGAATTGGCCCTGAAGCTCACTGAAGGCGTGGTAAAGATAGATTATCCCGATCTAAAAGATGAGCAGATTCTCTCTGCACAAAATTCCTGCGCCCATTGTAACATCGGATTTGACGAGCTGAGTCCTCAGAGTTTTTCCTTCAATAGCCCTATCGGAGCATGTACTGCCTGCAATGGCCTGGGTTACCGTTTGGAATTCGATCCCGACCTGGTGATCGCAGATCCGGAAAAGACGATTATGGAAGGCGCCGTGGATCCCTGGGGTAGATTGGAAGCAAAGAAAGACAGCTGGACTTTGAACACGGTAATGAACCTGGCCAAGGCCTACAACTTCTCTCTCAGCACCCCCTGGTATCAATTGCCGGATATCGTGAAAGAGTTGATCCTGTATGGCTCCAAGGGTAGAAAGTTCAAGATTGCCTGGCAAAATGCCCGAGGCAGCGGTGAGTTCATGATGAAGTTTGAGGGCGTGATCCCGCAATTACAGCGACGCATGCACGAGACTACTTCGGAAGAAATGCGCCGCTACTACATGCAGTACATCAGCGATAAACCCTGTCCCGATTGCGATGGACAAAAGCTGAAACCTGCCTCCCTGTCGGTAAAAATAGGGGATAAAAATATCGGCGATGTCACCAAGATGAGTGTGCAGCAGGCTCATGATTTCTTCTCGGCTTTGCAGCTGAAGGGGAATGAACTGATCATCGCGCAGGAGGTTCTGAAAGAAATCCGCGCCCGTTTGGGTTTCCTGCTGGCTGTGGGTTTGCACTATTTGAGCCTGGACCGCCGGTCGCCCACTCTCTCGGGTGGCGAAGCTCAGCGTATCAGGCTGGCCAGTCAGATCGGTTCACAACTGGTCGGAGTAATGTACATCCTGGATGAACCGTCCATTGGTCTGCATCAGCGGGATAACACCAAGCTGGTGAATATGCTCCTGCAATTGCGGGATTTGGGCAATTCGGTGATCGTGGTGGAACACGATGAAGACACCATGCGCAGTGCCGATATGATCGTTGATTTTGGTCCCAGAGCTGGGATTTATGGCGGTGAAATCGTGGCAAAGGGCAATATAGCAGAGATTATCGACAATCCCGATTCGCTTACCGGAGCCTACCTTTCAGGAAGGATGTGTATACCCATCCCCAAACGCAGGGTCAATGCCGACGAACGCAAACTGAGGATTCTCGGCGCTTGCCACAACAACTTGAAAAACATAGACGTGGATATTCCCATCGGGCTATTTGTCTGCGTTACGGGAGTATCCGGCAGCGGGAAAAGCTCGCTGATCAATCAGACCCTGGCGCCCTATCTGACCAATCAGTTTTATCGCAGCTCGCACCGTGTGGGCAAGATGCGTGAAATCTGCGGGGCAGAGCATATCGACAAGATCATTACCATCGATCAGCAGCCCATTGGACGCACTCCGCGCAGCAATCCCTGCACTTATATCAAGCTCTTTGATCCCATTCGCAATCTCTTTGCGGAGCTTCCGGCCTCCAAGATGAAGGGATACAAGCCGGGACGCTTTTCCTTCAATGTAAAGGGCGGGCGCTGTGAAGCTTGTGAGGGAGCGGGCGTGAAGCAGATTGAGATGCACTTTATGGCAGATATCTACGTGACCTGTGACGTCTGCAAGGGTAAGCGCTACAATCAGGAAACGCTCTCTGTGCGTTACAAAGGCAAGAATATCGCCGAAGTTCTGGACATGGACATCCAGGAAGCCTTCGATTTCTTTGATGCGATTCCATCGATCAAGCAGAAGCTGCAGACCTTGCACGAAGTGGGTCTGGACTACATCAAACTGGGACAATCCTCCACCACTCTTTCCGGGGGGGAGGCTCAACGCATCAAGCTCTCCCGGGAATTGAGCAAGACCTCTACCGGCAATACATTATACCTCCTGGATGAGCCCACTACGGGGCTGCACTTTGATGACATCAATAAGCTCCTTCAAGTACTGAAGAAACTCGTAGCGATGGGAAATACCGTGGTGGTGATCGAACACAATCTGGACGTGATCAAATCCGCCGATTGGGTGATAGATCTGGGTCCAGAAGGCGGTGAGGGGGGAGGTCAAATCCTCATCGAGGGTACCCCGGAAGATTTGATCGCATGCCCGGAAAGCTCCACTGGCCATTTCTTGAAGCAGCACTATCAGCGGGAGACCAGCTATTGTGAGGAAGTTCCGCCGGAATTGGTGAAAGTAAAGCGCGGTCGCAAGCCCAAGACCAAGGCGAGCTGAAGATGCAGATCCGCTTTTCCTACCAGCCCCCCACCGCGGGTAATCATGAAGTAGGAATAGCGGGCGACTTTACCGAGTGGAAGATCCATTCCCTGCAAGATATCGGGGATGTATATCTGATCTCCTACGATCTCAAACCCGGCCGTTACCGTTACAAGTACATCGTTGACGGATTGTGGATGCCAGATCCGTCTCATCAGAAGCGGGAAGCAGACCCCTTTGGCGGGGAGAATTCGATCCTGGAACTGGAAGAAAGCGAGATTATGCTGGATTGGGAGACCTTGGTACGTGATGCCGCAAAAAGGGAACTAATCAGCTATCTGGACATCCACCGGGTGAAAAAGGATCTCTTTGATCTGTTGTTCAAATGGCCACAACACCTGGCTGAGAGTGTTCATCTGCAGCTTGATACCAAGATATACCCCCTGATACCATTTGGCTTGAAAGACACAAACCAGGTATGGCAGATCCAGGCGCAGATCACTGAGACTACTGATATCAGAATCATTGTCAGGTATCAGGGGCAACAGATCCTTTTAGGCGCGGATGGCTCAAGCGATCACTGCCTGCCTTTTCCTCTCAATCCAGAGCACTATCCCCTGTTTGAGATCCCGGACTGGGTATCTGAAGGCATTATCTATCAGATCTTTATGGATCGCTTTTATAATGGTGATCCCAAACTCAATCAGGATTTTCACGAAGACTATTATGAAGACGCGATTATCCCTCCAGCGCCTGGCGGGTATCTGCCTCCCAATCAGGAGTATTACCACTTTGTGGACGATTGGAATGATATCGTTGGTTTGCAGCAGAGCAAGTATCTGCCTGAAGGGAAGCCGGACTGGTGGTGTTTCTACGGTGGCGATATCGAAGGCGTCAGGCAAAAGCTGGACTATCTGGAAGAGCTTGGCGTAACCATCATATATTTCAATCCGTTGTGGGAAGCTAAATCCGTACATAAATACGATGCGGCGGATTTTCGCCGGGTGGACCCTCATTTTGGCTCTGCCAAGGCCTTGAAAGAACTGGTGGGGGAGCTGCACAGACGTGGCATGAGGGTGATCCTGGATGTGGCGTTCAATCACAGCGGCGAGACCTTTTGGGCTTTTCGGGACTGTGTGGAAAAGGGCGAACAATCGTCATACTGGCATTGGTATGATTGGTTCAAATGGCCATTGCCCAAGCCCTTGCCGCCGGATTTTAAGCCCAAGGATTATTACCAGTGCTGGTGGGGCATCAAGGACATGCCCGATCTGAACTATGATCACTCACGCCAGCATCCTTTTGAGAATTACATCCGCGATATCGCCAATGCCGAGGTGAATGGTGATCTGGTGGATTACATCCTGGATTGTGCCCAATGGTGGGTCTCCTTTATCGGTATGGATGGCTTTCGTCTGGACGTTCCGGATGAGGTGCCATGGTGGTTTTGGGAGCTGTTTCGCCAGCGGATAAAAGCGGCGAAACCCGATGCCTGGTTAGTAGGGGAGATCTGGAACAATGCCGAATCCTGGGTCTCGCGTAAGTACTTCGACAGTGTGATGAATTATGCCTATTTCAATAGCCCCGTTCTGGAGTTTTTTATTCATCGACTCATCTCCAGGACAGAGTTCCAAACCGCTATCCTATCAGGCTTTGGGGCATATCCTCCGCATGCAGCCAAGGCAATGATGAATCTTTTGGGGAGTCACGATACGCAGCGCGTGATGACTCTGGCCAAAAGGGAGGCTACCCGCGTCAAGCAAGCGGTATTCTTTCAGATGACCAGTATTGGCACCCCACACATTTACTATGGCGACGAGATTGGCATGGAGGGGGGCAAAGATCCTGATAACCGCCGTCCCTTCAACTGGATCTGGGAGAAGGATCACAACGCCGTGGGAATCAGGGATTTTTACAAGCTTTGCATCGCTCTGAGGAAACGGGTTAAACTCCTGAGAGATGGGAATATGGAGTTTCTGGCTGCTCCCGAAGGTCTCGTTGCTTACCGCCGTTATGATGATGAAGCCAGCGTGATCTGCGCGATCAACACCAGTCCCAGAAAGCAAACCCTAAAAATAACCCCCGCTGAGATTATCTTCAGCGAGGGTAAGATCAGAGAGGGCAAACAGGGTTACGTTCTGGATGCCAATGCCATGTGCGTGGTCAAGGATTGGTCGTAAGCAGTTTATACACCAAGGGCGCACGCAGTCTGTGAGGAGCGGGATACCCGGAGCCCAACAGCGGCCGCAGGTAATAGCGGAAATCGTCCGTGATGCCATTACCCTGGGCATTGATGAAGTTATCGGGCATATGCTTTGTCTTGCGGGCCACGTCGCTCAGCTTTTCCAGCTTGTAATTCACTGAATAGTATCCGGTGCGCTGAATCGAGATCGATCCGTCCAGATTGTACCATATGGCATAATGCGCGGCGCGTTCTCCCACTTCGCGGGCTTCGCGCTGATCCACGTCCGATACGCAGCCCAGGTAGGAGCGTTGCAGATATCCGAAGGTATCGCTGCGCACACGCTTGATCTTCAGTTTGTCACGGATCAGATCGCAGAGCAGATCACCCAGCATTCCCGTTCCGGAAAGCTGGACATTGCCATGCGCGTCATGCTCCACATTCTTCGTTAGCTTGGCGATCACGGGAGTGCCGTCGCTATCCACGATGCCTTCCGACACAGCGATCACGCAGCGTCCGAATTGGGCATACACGTCCTTCACATCCTTCAGAAACTTATCCTGATTGAAGGCGCGTTCCGGCATATAGATGAGGTGTGGACCGTCATCGGGATACTTTTGCCCCAAGGCTGAGGCTGCTGTGAGAAAGCCGGCATGACGTCCCATCACCACCCCGATGTAAACCCCTGGCAGAGCCCTATTATCCAGATTTGCTCCCGCAAAGGCGGATGCCACAAAACGCGCGGCGGATCCGTAACCCGGAGTGTGGTCACTGAGAACGAGGTCATTATCAATGGTCTTGGGAATGTGGATCGCGCGGAACTCATATTCCGCTTCCTGCGCCTGTTCATTCACAATGCGTACGGTATCGGCGGAGTCATTCCCTCCGATGTAAAAGAAATAGCGGACATCGTGGGCTTTGAGCACCTTGAAGATCTCTTTGCAATAGGGGATATCCGGTTTGTCCCGGGTAGAAAGCAGAGCGCTGGAAGGAGTATCCGCCACCTGCTCCAGATTGTGTGTGGTTTCCTGAGTAAGATCCACAAAGTTTTCATTTACAATGCCTTGTACGCCATTCAGAGCTCCATAAACCCGGGTAACCTGATTGAACTTGCGGGCTTCCAGAGTAGCCCCCACCAAAGATTGATTGATCACGGCGGTGGGGCCTCCACCTTGCGCGATCACCACTTTTCCTTCAAGTTTCATACTGTCAAACCTCCTTCCCTGTACCGGAAAGCAATTTATTCTTCTTCAGGCTAAGATGTGAGGCTCAGTTTTTTTGTCCAGCAGAAAATCCTTGCCTAAAAGCGTTGAATCAAAAAGCATGTACTTGGGAGGTAGTATGAGCTACATTGTCCTTGCGCGCAAATACAGGCCGCAGAACTTCTCTGAGGTGTACGCCCAGGATCACGTTACCAAGATATTACAGAGCGCGATCGCGTCCGGGCGCATTGCTCACGCGTATTTATTCACCGGCCCCCGTGGCGTGGGTAAGACCTCTCTTGCCCGGATCATGGCGAAGAGCTTGAATTGCCTGGAAGGTCCCACCACTACGCCTTGCAACAAGTGTACAAATTGTGTGGAGATCACTGCCGGGGTTTCGCCCGATGTGATCGAGATCGACGGCGCCAGCAATACTGGTGTGGACGATATCCGCGAGCTCCAGCGGGAGTTACTCTACGCTGCCAGTGGCGCCAAATACAAGATCTACATCATCGATGAAGTGCACATGCTCTCCAAAAGCGCTTTCAACGCTCTGCTCAAGACCCTGGAAGAACCTCCCGAAAACGTGATCTTCATCTTTGCCACCACCGAGCCGCATAAAGTACTGCCCACCATCATCTCCCGCTGTCAACGTTACGATTTCAAGCGCATTCCGGTGGATGCCATTGTACAGCGCTTGAAGGATCTGGCGGTACAGGAAGGCATCAGGGTGGATGATGAATCGTTATATCTGATTGCCCGCAAGGCAGATGGCGGCATGCGTGATGCGCTATCCCTGATGGATCAGACCATCTCATACTGCATGAATGACATCAATATCGAGCGCGTTCGCCAGATCTTTGGGATGATCCCCAATCAGGTATATCACGATTTCATGCAGTTGATCCACGCGCATGATCCCGGTTCGCTGATCGAGATGCTACATCAGATCTTTGAAGAAGGCACCGACCTGCAAGAATTCATCGCCAATATGCTGGAATACTTGCGCATCGTAATCCTGCGCAAACTGGGCATCGCAATCAACGACGTCAGCCAGGATGAACTGCCCCTCTTTGAAGAAATCGCCTCCATCTTCAGTCAGACAGATCTGCTCTATGTGATGAGTCAATTGATGCAGACCAGGGCGGACATTCGCCTTAGCGGCAATCCTTATCTGCTCATCGAAGCCACCATGATCAAGCTTGCACGCCTGGAAGAGATTAGCGATATTGCCCAATTGATCAAGGATCTGCAGAAAGGGGGAGTATCACCTTTACCCGCGCCTGGCAGCCCTGAAAAGCCTCTTCCCACTATGAAGAAATCGGAAGCTGCCCCCATCCGCCAGGAACCGCGTAACCCCGAACCTGAACTTGGTAAACTGGAGTTTAACGAAGAAGTGTTGGAACAGAATTGGAGCAAGCTGGTCGCTCGCTTAAAGAAAGGCAGCTTCGTCAGCGGTATCGCCATGGAAGGTGCCAAAAAGCTGGGAATCAGCGGCAACGCCATCAATCTGCAATTTGACAGCTCAACGCGTCTGAATAGCGTGAAGACCAATCTCGAGCGCATCGAAGCGATGTTTACCGATGTCTTTGGCAAACCCATTCATCTGAACTGCCTGCTGGAAGAGAAGGAAGCTCCCACCCGGGTGGAGATAAAACGCAAGACCATCGACGACATCAAGGCTGATAATCCCGAGATAGCCAGCTTCATCGAACAGACGAACGCGAGGTTGCTCTGATCTTTAGCCTTATCTTTGCCTTTGCCACGCTAGTGTATCTGGTTTTCCTGGCCAGAGTGTATTCTGGATTGAAGCATAGTGTAGCAAGCCATGGCGTGATCAATCACAAGCCGGAACCGATCTCGGTGATTATCGCTGCCAAAAACGAAGCGCACAATCTGCCAGCTTTACTCAGTTCTATTGCCCAATTGGAGATTCCTGAGGCGGATTATGAGATCATCATTGTCAGCGATCATTCTACTGATGACACTACTCAGGTCATAGCCAATTGGATCGGTCAGTTCGGGATTCGCTTCATTGATTTCACTGACCAAATCCCAGGTCTGACAGGCAAGAAAGCGGCTGTGCAAAAGGGCATTGAGCTGGCACAGTATGACATCCTCGCCTTCACGGATGCAGATTGCCAGATTCCTCCGAATTGGTTACTGGAAATCAGCCGGAGTATGACCCCCGAAGTGGACTATATGCTTGGTTATTCCACGATCTACCACACAGTGGGGGAGGGCGATCTGAAGCTGGTGAACTTCGAGCGCAGTATCTATTACACCCTGGCTGCTGCGGGTTTGGCATGGCGAAAGCCGATCACTGCCAGCGCGTGTAACATGATCTATCGCAAGAGCTTGTTTGAACATGCAGGGGGCTTTTCCGGAATTGGCCATATCCTCAGTGGAGATGATGATTTGCTCCTGATCAAGATGATGCCCTACATCAAGAAAGCAATCTACAACCCATCTCCAGATATGCAGATTAGCTGCTACGAGGATAATGATCTATCCCGCATATATCACAAAAATATCCGCAGAGCATCCAAGTTTCGATATCATCCGCCGTATCTGAAACGCCTGTCTGCCGCAATATTCCTCTATTTTATCTTCTTCTATACAGCCCTGATGCTTTTACTGTTTACAGAAATGAACTACCTGTTACTGGCGGCGATCGTCCTCAAATCCGCCGCAGAACTCTTCATCAGTCAAAACAGTCTGGCGCTGGCTGGCAAGACCCATCTGGGGATCCTATATTTCCCGCAGATCTTGATCTTCCCTCTGCAATTCATCTTTTATGCCGTCAGGGGCAGCCTCGGCAAGTATCGCTGGAAACGGGACTAAATCCTGGTCAATCTTAGGCTGATCAAGTCTTTCGTCATCTCAGGCTCCAGTTCAGTCTTCCCGAAAATCATGCACAGGGGCGGGAAAGCTTGGTTTAAAATGGGCGGAAACTCACTGTAACAATAATCCGAACAGCGGTACATCTCATGACTCTGAGCATGAGTGATCTGCCTGATTGCGGGGCTCAGAATGTGTAGATAGTTATCTCCAGATCTTATGCGGCTGATCCGGGTAAAATCCCGTACAGTATGCCAGATAGGTGAGTGGCGCAGTATATGCCATTTATCCATGCTGTCCTTATAGGAGTATTCAGCCCCTGGCATCACTTTCTCAGGATGAAAATGGCTCTGCACGCATAAGGTATGGTACATTGTTCCGCACTCCTGGCCCAACAACTCAATCACGATCATCAGTATAGGTAAGCCGGGCATACTAACGTACTGGTGCCTGAACTTCAATCCTTTCAGCGGTTCGAAATTAAGTATTTCACTCTCCCAAGCCAGTCCTTGCCAAGTGTTATCAAACTGATCCTTCATCGTTACAGTGCTTAGTTTATGCTTATCGTGCATGAAGGCCTGAGGTTTACGTAGATAGGGAACCGTTAAAATCCCGCCCGGATAAGGGTTTGAAAAGCCCCGGGGCACAAAACCCAGGGGGATGGGATCCAGCCACTCCATTCCATTGACTTCGAGGCTGCTGATGGTAGGTAATGAGTTGTTCTTTTTGGCCATGATGCTGAGTACGGAATGACTGATGGTAATTCGCTCATCGTCCTCAACGATCCTGGATGAGCCTTTGGGGCGCAGCAGCAGTTTTGGTTCCTGCAGATCAAGATGGGGGAAAGCGAGCCGGGCATCAAGGATATTTATGGCTTCATCCGACAGCGGAATTGTGATTCTCTCCCCGTCTACCACTTCCTGGCATAGTGAGTGGTTTGGTACCATCAGTTTGATCTTTTCATTTGCTTTGGCGTGATAGTCCATCATTAGCTCGCAATGATCTCCGCATACAGGATTGTGCCCATTAGCCGTAATCTCCATGAGCGAATGCGCAGTAAGTTGCGGCATGCGTTTACCATAGAGAAAATTCCGAAAAGCGAGAGCACTGTTAAATCTATCATGGTAGATATAGATACAGGGGCTTTCCATCACATTTCTGGCCTTCAGATCTGCCAGATCAAGCTCAAATCTCAGCCACCAGCGGTCAAAACCAAAGTCCCAACCTCTGTCCCAGGTGATTCCGGTTCCATCCTGATCGTTAGGAACAAAGAACCATGGTTCTGTAACAGTGCTCGGCGTTATATCGCCAAAATCCACTCGGTGGCTGTTTTTTTCTTTGCGGATCAGCCCATGTTCACTCATGAAACTAAAGCAGCGATTATCGGGACCGACCAGTTCGCGTAAGCGGAGCTGGGTTGCTTCCTCGGGGATGTTTTGAAAGCGTAATAGATAATGGAGCTCTCCGCTCATGTCCAGGTGGAAATATCTGGAAAACTTCAGCCCAGGATGCTTTTTACTTTCGTAAAACACTTCCATCCAGGCAGAATCCATTGCTGTCCCAAGGCAGATATCTATGGCATCTTCCGTCTCAAACTCATCGCTAAAGGGACGTCCGAAATCTGATGGGCGGATGATCAAGCTTTCTCCCTGAAAGTAAACCCAGTTTTTTTGCTCACGCAGAGGGAGGCGAAACTCATATTGCCCTGCCAGCATTACAGCCTGATAATCGGCTCGGACTGCATCAACGCCCTTCGTGCTGTTCACGATCAGTTCGGGATACAGTTCAAAGCTTTGTGCAGCAGATCCTTTCACCAAATATTCAGCCGTCACCACCGGAGTGTAATAACAAGAACCCTCGCAGATGAAGTCTATCTCCTTGGTGAGTAAGGTTCTGCTGATAAGAGGGATTTGCAGATCAGGATTTACCACGCGAAGCTTTGGATGCACTGGGAAATGCAGATTTATAATGGCATCCTGCTCCAGATTGCTTTCCAGATCGAGGTAAAGGGTGCGTACCTGATGGGCACGTACCGGATTCTGCACGCTCAGGCCCAGCTTGACCGGTGCGCAGGCAAGCTGTGAAACTCCCATAGTGATGCTCTTGCCATTCAGGGTTATCTTACACTTTACCGCCGGATGGGCATCCCATGATGTGAATCTGCGTCGCAAGTGGCTACAAGTGTATCTGGCTTCCAGATCAAGGGTGCTAGCGCACTTTGCCTGTTGCTGATAATCGATTAGGATGTTGTGCTCTGGAATCCCGGTAACCGAGATGTCCTGATACAGAGGATTGAAGCATTCGTAACGAATGCTCAGCGTCTGTTCGCTGCCATATATAGGCCGGGGATTGGCAGCCCTGAGACAGATATGAAAGTCGTTGTTTTCGATCTCTGAGATGCAACGCGAAACCTTGTCATACACTACTTTCAAGGACCTGTCGGCTTTCTGCCACAGATAAGTATAATAAATATGGCCGTCTCGTTCTTCGCCATCCGGCTCAAGTCTCAGGTCGCGTACCAGATCCTGATACCAGTCGAAGTACTCAAAATATGGCTTCAGCAACTCATTGTTGATCACGTAAGGCAGGAAGTTCACCAGAAATGTACAGGGTTCATCCATCTTCTGCCAAAAGAATCCGCACTTTTTGTATAGAGGTACGGCCTTGGTGTTTCCCGCTGAAGTAAAAAGACTCAGGCCGGGAATCCCCAGTTCCGCAGTCTTCATTACGCATCGCTGCATCAATGCTTTGCCGACTTTGAGCCCATGGAATGTGGGCAGGACTGTCAGTGTTTCCAGATACGCGATGTCCTCTGCTTCCTGCTTTAGATTCACATATCCGATCACCTGGTCTTCATACAAAGCAAGGTAAACCGCGAAGCTGGTGCCGTTGGCTTCCTCTTTCAGGATATGTTCTTCATCATAGTTGAAGACCTGGTTGTTCCATCCTTCACCGCTGTTGTTCCACATTTCGGCGATGCCTTTGGCGTACTTGGGCTCGTAGTTACAGATACGAACTTTACTGCTGTCCAGTTTCATGATGTCTCCTCATTCG
>JAEWNJ010000027.1 GCA_023392795.1 Candidatus Cloacimonadota bacterium | reverse complement strand
GATTGTACGACCGGTGTATGACCGGTGTATGGGAGGCGTATCATCTGCAAGATAGCAAGGGGTAAATCATTGAAATTGAGAATTGGCTGCGCACACTGATAGATAGAGGGTTTTTTTAAGACAGAGTAATGAACAATGATAATCCAAAGGCTCTATTCCAGATCGAGTGGGTAGGCATGATACCATAACTGAAGCCCAAACAAGACTGATGATAGTCCTGCCCTGCCTGGCCTTATGCACCACACTAACCGTGAAGCAGGGAGGAGGGATAGGCAGGAAAGTTATCTGGGCGCGCGGAGCGGTGCTAAAAATTTGCTGGTTGGAATAGATTATGCTTGCTATGTATGATACCAAAGGAGGATGTGATGAAGTACAAATTACTTACGTTGATTTGCCTTTGTTGTTTGCTGAACCTGTTTGCATATGAACCGGTCAAGATCCGTCAAACCTCGTATCTTGATTTCAGTACAGTCAGGCTGAAACTGCCGGATTCGTCGATTCTGATGTTCTACAATGAAACCAGTAGCGGTAGTAGCGATATTTTGGTGCAAAAAGTGGATTTAAGCGGCAACAGCGTCTGGGATGCACCGCGCCATGTTGCTAACAGCGCTTCTGAAGAGCGAATTGGAGATGCGGTGCTGACTACAGACGGAAACATCGTGTTCATGTTTTTCAAGACCATTCCGTATTTTGGCTCCTCCTGCTGGGTGCAAAAGATTAATCCTGATGGGCACAGGCTTTGGCCACACGATGGGATTTATGCAGGAGAAGACGAAATTGAAAAACAGGGCCAATTGCATCCTAACAGTTATGGCGGAGTGATCATCTGCAATCTTTCCTGGGTGAGCACAAATGGGATCAGTGGGATCAGCTATGATGCCATGGGAAACAGCATGTGGGAGGATGATATCTTATTGCTGGATGATTCCATTGTTTCATGGGGGTTCCATAGCCTCAGCGATGGTGAAGGAGGAATAGTAGTTCAAGTTCTAGATCCGGAAGCGCTTGATCATGGAGCCTATAAGATCTATCACTTTGATTCTCAAGGCCATCAGCAGGGAGACGGACCTTTGATCAGCGTACCAAAGCCAGAAAATATGGAATTGCGGATTATGCATGATGGTGAGGGGATTATCCTTTATTTCTTTTCGATGTACGGGCTTGTAAAGCTACAAAAGATCGACCTTCAGGGCAATCTGCTGCTGCCAGACTATGTGGAATACAATATCGGTGAACCCTTTTTGCCCTACACGAAACTGTATCCCAAGCCCAAATCCGCTGGAGGACTTGTGATTGCCGGTTCCGGGACTTTCCTTGAAAGGGAGCTGGGATTCGCGATCAGACTGCTGAATCTGGATGGCAATCTTCAACCGTTATGGCCGGAAATGGTTAGTGTATCCTGCCAGAATAAGGCAATTATCCAGGATATCAATATCTCTGACTCCATCGAACTGCTCTGGATTGAAGATCGCCAGATCTATTACAGCAGAATTGCCCAGGACAGCAGCCTGCCTTTCCCGGTAATGGAGCTTATCGATCATCAGAAACGGAAACGTAAGCCCGTCTTTCAGCCAGTAAGCTCAGGTACAATGATTGTTTGGCATGATTTTTCCGAGGACGTCAATAGCATTCGTAGCCAAATCCTGGACGAAAACGGCAACCGTTTGCTGCCTTACAATGGCAGCATATTGCACTCAATCCTGAATGGAGATGGTACACTGCAACAAAGCCTGGTGCTTGGTAACAATGTAATTCATATGTTTTCTGATGGGCGTGGCGATATTCAGCAGATTTACTATCAGATCACCAGTCCGGATGGGCAGCCCATTCTGGAGCAAAATGGCCGGGCATTGAACCCCCATTCTTCCTGCAAGGAACAGTATCTGGACGGGCAAACTCTGCCAAGTGGTAACGTTGCATTTATCTACTCCGATATCGAGGATGGAGTAAGCAAGCTTTGGCTACAACAGATTGATCAAAGGGGCAACAATATATGGCCGCATAAGGGATTGCAGGTAGCACATGACCCAGAAAATGGCTATGATTTTGAAACCAGCAATATTGGGATTATGGGAGATGGTATCTATGTGGTCTGGTGCAATGATCACCAGGCGAATAACCTTTATGCTCAATTGTACATTGAGGGGTCACCAATGTGGCAGGTTGGGGGCAAACTCATCATGAACTGTGGTCCCCGACAGATAGTAATGGCAGAAACTCAGGAGAATTATGTCCTCTGCCATGTGTCTTATACCTCATACTCAGTCCTTGTGATTCACAAGCTGGATGATGAGGGTAACAACTGTCCCGGCTGGCCTCAAAGCTTGCCCTTCACACTTCTGATACCTAACCATAGCGGTATCTCAAATGGTAACCTGGTATTGTTTTATAATCATTGGGAGAACTCCAATAACGTGTTGAGAGTCCAGATGTTGAGCCGCTCCGGAGAGCACTTATGGGGAGCATATGGAATTAGCTTGCATGTGGATCAGAAATTTTACGATATTGCTGATGCCATCTATGGCGAAGATATTTATTGCCTCAGCTATTGCTACAACGAAGGGGTCTATATGGTGCACCAGATCAATCAAGCTGGGGAGCTGGTTTGGAATAGCTTTGGGCAAAACTACTCCTTGCCAGGTTACAATTTTGGATCCGGATTGCTGCTCCGAACTGATCAGAATAAAAGCATTGCGTTTCTTGAATATTATAATGATGAGCACAGAGGGTTGTATCGAGGGGTAATATCAGACACGGGAGATCTGATTGGAGATGAATCCGGCTTCTTTTATGCCAATACCTTCGGCATCCAGGGACTTCACAAAGCAATCGTGGCTTCGCATCCGGGAACCCTGAGCTGGAACCGCTGTCATGTGTATTGTGAGACAAATGGTAAGGTGGAGTGGGCTGGTAATGAAATATGGGTTGCGAGCCTGGATATGATGTTTACAGATAACCAGGAGCACGTGTACCCGGTAGTGAATAAAGCTACTACATATCCCAATCCCTTCCGTGAATCTACTACCATTCGTTTCGAAAATAAGCAAACGAACACCGTAAGCCTGGATATCTTTAATCTGAAGGGGCAATTGGTGCGACGACTGAATCACGATTCCAGAGATCCCGGTACTTGTGAGATCACATGGGATGGCAGAGATATGGCTGGTAACAGGGTCGGCAACGGGATCTATTATTATCGCTTGAAGTCAGGTATTACTCAGCATTGTGGCAAGATGATCCTGATCAAATAGGGCACTGTGTGCGAAATAGGTGCCTGCGGCACGAGATGTGTCCTGCGGACGATATGAGCTGCTTTGCGGATGTACCGGCGCTCGCCGTAGCGCCGTCCGTGGCACCCGTCCGTAACGTAGCACCCGTCCGTAACGTAGCATTCCGATGCTACGATGAGTATGGGACATGGTCATGTGTGTGAAGAGTGTTATATTATTCATGAGATTGATCGTATGAGCGTCGTAGCTTTGGAAAGCTACACTACGGGAATCGCAACATTTGAAAGCTACGTAAGGATAAGAATGAGTCAACAAGGAAAAGCATCATGACCAAGCATAACACAATATCTCAGGAAAACTTGAAATGCTACTACAAACCCGGCAGGCTGCCACACATGTTTGATGTTGATAAGCCCATATTTATCACTTTTCGGTTGAAGTTCACCCTCCCTAAAGCTATTATGGCTGAGCTCGACCGCCAGAAACGTGAGTGGTGGGAGGAGCAAGCCAAGAAAAGCGAAGCTGAAAAGCGCGAAGACAACAAACACAAAGAGGGGTTGTTCTTTGCTTGGTTTGATCGGTTACTTGATAGAAGCCCGGATGTGCCCAGAATCCTGCATCGGGACGATATCACTGGCATTATTGGTGCTGCCCTAAAGTATTTTGACGGGGCGCGTAACAAGCTTTTGGCATATTGCATAATGCCCAACCATGTACATGTGTTGATTTTCCCACTCAAGGACGGCGATGGGCAAATGTTTTCTCCGGCGGGAATCACCTATAGTTGGAAGAGATACACTGCAAACCAGATAAACAAGCTAATGAACAAGAAAGAGAGCCTCTGGCAAAGAGAAAGCTATGATCGAATGGTGCGGAATGAGGACGAGATGTGTCGCACAATAGAATACATCCTAAATAACCCGGTAAAGGCAGGTTTGGTGACTGAGTGGAAGGATTGGAGGGGGAGTTATCTGTGTGAGGAGTTCCAGCAGTAACGTGGCACCGTCCGTAACGTAGCATTCCGCTGCTACGAAGAGAGTATGGTACACGGTCATGTGTATGAAAAGCGTTACATTATGCATGAGATTGGTGGTATGAGCATTGTAGCTTTGGAAAGCTACACTACGTAACGTAGCATTCCGATGTTACGAAGAGAGTATGGTACACGGTTATGTGTATGAGAAGCGTTACATTATGCATGAGATTAGTGGTATGAGCATTGTAGCTTTGGAAAGCTACACTACGGTACGGGGTTTTTCCTTAAAAAACTATTTGACAGATATAGCCTCCCATATTCTTGTGTCACAATAATGTAAATACGCGCAGAGCGTATAGCACAAGTCCCCAATTTTGCAGGGACTTATAGTTCTTTAGGAGGAATAATGATATCCTACTATCAGGATACTCTGACCGAGTATCGTGGTGGTTACTGCAATAGCAGTGGCCGACAAACTTTAATAAACAGCCGGAGGCACATCCCCGAGATTGCGAAGCGGAGCTCTATCCAGCTTTCCTTATCAATTTGTGGCGCAGTGTGTCCTCAAAGTGGAGGTTCCAGTGAGTAAACAGGAAAATCGTATTCGGATCAAGTTGAAAGCTTATGACCATCGTTTATTGGATCAATCTGTAGCGGAAATAGTGAAAAGCACACGCAACACCGGAGCCAAAGTAGTAGGTCCGATTCCGCTTCCCACAGATCGTACAGTATACACGATTTTACGTTCACCCCATTCCGACAAGAAATCACAAGACCAATTCCAGATGTTGGTTCACAAACGTTTGATTGACATCATGAATCCCACCCAGCAGACTACAAATGCGCTGAAAAAGCTCAGTCTGCCTGCGGGCGTTCATGTGGAGATCAAGGCAAATACCAGGAGCTAAGCATGATCGGACTTATCGGAAAGAAAATAGGTATGACGCAGATTTTTGATGCCAGCGGCAAGGTGATTCCGGTTACCGTGATTCAGGCTGGTCCTTGCAAAGTGATCTGCAAGCGTACAATCGAAGAAAATGGTTATCAGGCTCTGCAATTGGGTTTTGAAGAGATACCGGAACGCAAGGTATCCAAGCCCATGCTGGGTCATTTTAAGAAACACGGTAGTGCAAATTACCGTCACGTGAAAGAATTCCGCCCCAGCTTCGATCAAAAGGTTGCTGATTTTAACATCGGCGACGTATTGAAAGTGGATCTGTTTGGCGAAAACCAAACCGTCACCGTTACCGCGAAGTCCAAAGGCCGCGGTTACACCGGTGTGATGAAGCGTCACGGTTTTGGCGGATTCATCTCAACCCACGGCTCGCATGAATCATTCCGTGGCCCCGGTTCCATCGGTCAATGCGCCCAGCCCTCACGCGTATTCAAAGGCGTGAAGATGGCGGGACATCATGGCGATGCGAAGATCACCACCCGTCACCTGGACGTGGTGAAAGTGGATATCGAACGGAACTTGATCATGATAAAGGGTGCAGTTCCCGGTCATCGCAATTCCGTGGTGATTATCCAAAAGGAACAATAGGGGGATTACAGTGGTAAAAGCGAAAAAATTCAACATCCAGGGCGAAATGATCGGTGAAGTGGAACTTCCCGTCAGCGTATTCGACGTGGATGTAAACTCTCCCAAAGTGCTGCTGCACGAAGTGATTACCATGTATATGGGCAATCAGCGTCAGGGCACTGTGCAAAAGAAGAACCGTGCCATGACTCAGGGAAGCACCAAGAAGCTGTTCAAGCAAAAAGGTACTGGTAATGCCCGCGTAGGTACGCGCCGTTCACCCGTTCGCGTACACGGTGGTAAGGCATTTGCCATTTTCCCGAAGGATTGGTATCGCCCCATCCCGCGCACCAAGAAGCGCATGGCTCTGAAAGTTGCTCTTACTGATCGCGCTCGCGAAGGCCGTATCTTCATCATCGAAGGTCTGGCTTTTGACAGCCCCAGCACCAAGCAGGCTCTCAACATCATCAGCAAGGTTACTCCGGATCGCGGACGCAAACTGGTGGTTACCGACGGGCATCATCTGCCCACAGTGAAGAGCTTCACCAATCTTCCCGACGTGATGACCGACCGCGCTGATTCACTGCACGCCTATGAAGTGCTGAAAAGCAGCTACATCATCCTTAGCGAAGATGCTCTGAAAAAAGTAGAGGAGGTATTCAGCAAATGATACATCCCCGTAATATTCTGATCGCGCCGATCATTACCGAGAAATCCGGTAATCAGCTCGCGAGTAACAACACATATACCTTCAAGGTATCGATAAACGCCAATAAGATCGAGATCGCCAAGGCCATCGAGCATATCTTCTCCGTGAAGGTACTGGCAGTGAATACCATCCGCATGATGGGCAAGCCGAAACGCCTGGGCCGTTACACCGGCAAGCGTCCGGATTGGAAGAAAGCGATCGTAACCCTGCGCGAAGGCGACAAAATCGCCGATTTCGAAGTATAGGAGTAACAAATGGGAATCAAACATTATAAACCTACTACCCCTACCCTCCGTTTCCGCACGGGTTATCAGTTTGAAGAGATCACCTGCAGCACGCCGGAAAAATCTCTGCTCAAACCCCAGTCGAAAAGCGGCGGACGCAACAACCGTGGACGCATCACCTGCCGCCATCGTGGTGGCGGACATCGTCGTCATTATCGTATCATCGATTTCAAGCGGGACAAGATTGGTATTCCGGCAAAAGTCGCCACCATTGAATACGATCCCAACCGCACAGCCCGCATCGCACTACTGCACTATGTAGATGGCGAAAAGCGTTACATCATTGCTCCCGACGGCCTGGAAGTAGGCAGCAAGGTCATGAGTGGCCCTGAAGCTGAAGTGGCGGTTGGCAACGCTCTTCCTCTGGAAAAGATTCCTTTGGGAAGCGTGGTGCACAATATCGAGCTAAAGAAAGGCCGTGGCGGCCAGATCGCCCGCAGTGCCGGTGCTTTTGCTCAGGTTGTGGCCAAAGACGGCGACTATGTACACGTGAAGATGCCTTCAAACGATGTGCATCTCATTCGCAAAGAATGCCTTGCCACAATGGGTCAGGTCAGCAATCCCGATCACTCCCTGATCAAGATCGGTAAAGCCGGACGCAAACGTTGGATGGGAATCCGTCCCACCGTTCGCGGTGTGGCGATGAACCCCGTTGATCACCCCATGGGTGGTGGTGAAGGTAAGACCTCCGGTGGTGGACATCCAGTATCACCCTGGGGCAAACCTGCCAAGGGCGGCAAGACCCGCAAAACCCGCAAGTATTCCGATAAATACATCGTGAAAGCGGTTAAAAAGAGATAGTGTGAGGATATAGATAATGTCACGTTCAATAAAAAAAGGCCCATTCGTTGACGATCATCTGATGAAGAAAGTAATAGTCCTCAACGATGAGAACAAGAAGAGTGTGGTAAAGACCTGGAGCCGTCGCTCGATGATTACTCCGGATTTTATCGGTCACACCTTTTCCGTGCACAATGGTCATAAGTTCGTGCCCGTGTACGTTACCGAAAACATGGTTGGCCACAAGCTGGGCGAATTTTCTCCCACCAGAACCTACCGTGGTCACAAAGAAAAGAAGAAAAAAGGCAGATAGGAGATAAGAAATGGAAGCAACAGCTAAATTGCGTTTCGCTCGCGGTTCTGCCCGTAAAGCCCGTCTCGTATTGGATACCATTCGCTACAAGCGCGTGAGTGAAGCCCAGAACATCCTGCGTTTCTCACATCGCAGAGCAGCCGGTATCATCTATAAAGTGCTGGAATCCGCCATTGCCAATGCTCAGGTAAAAGATCCCAAGATCGATCTGAACCAGGTGTTTGTAACCCAAGCCATGGCCGATGAGGGTCCCCAGATGAAGCGTTTCATGCCCAGAGCCCAGGGAAGAGCCTTTGAGATCAGGAAGCAGACCTGTCACATCTCCCTGGAAATCCAGACCTTAGAGTAGGAGGAATACCTTGGGACAAAAAATACACCCCATACTGTATCGCATCGGAGTGAATAAGGAAACCGATTCCATTTGGTTTGCTCAAGGCCCTGCCTATGTAGATTCCCTCCAGGAAGATATCAAGGTTCGCAAGTACATCCACAAGCGCCTTGGCGACAAGATGGTCTCGAAAGTAAAGATCTTCCGTAAGACCAGCTCGATCTCCATCGACATCCATACCGCCCGTCCGGGCCTGGTGATCGGTAAGAAAGGCGAAGACATCGATAAGCTTCGCAACGAGCTGAACATCCTGATCAATAAGAACCGCACCAATCCCATTACGGTTTCCATAAACGTGGAACAGATCGACAAGATGTGGTTGGATGCCCGCCTGGTAGGCAAAGAAATCGCCCGTCAGCTGGAAGAACGTGTATCCTTCCGCCGCGCTATGAAGATGGCCATGCGGAATGTGATGAGAGATAACGCTCTGGGAGTAAAAGTACAGGTTTCCGGACGCCTCGGCGGCGCCGAAATCGCGCGTACCGAGCGCTACAAACAAGGTCGCACCCCGCTCCATACCATCCGTGCCGACATTGATTATGCCCATGTGGAAGCAAACACCACCTACGGCGTGATCGGCATCAAGGTGTGGATCTACAAAGGCGACATTTTAGCATAAGGAGAGAGCTGTGTTAGCACCGAAAAAAGTAAGACATCGCAAGATGATGAAGGGCAGACGCAATGGTCTTTCCTGGACTGGTTGCAACGTCGATTTCGGCGATTACGGTTTGATCGCGTTGGAAGACGCTTTCATCACCAGCCGTCAGATCGAAGCTGCCCGTATCGCGATTACCCGTCACATGAAACGTATTGGTAAAGTCTGGATCAGGATATTCCCGGATAAGCCCATTACTTCCAAGCCGGCTGAAACCCGTATGGGTAAAGGTAAAGGCGCCCCGGAATATTGGGTAGCCGTAGTACGCCCCGGCCGCGTTCTGTTTGAACTCGAAGGCGTGGACGTGAAAGTGGCCAAGGAAGCCATGCGTCTTGCGGCGCACAAATTGCCGATCAAGACCCGCATCATCGCTCGTGAAGGAGTGGAATTATGAAGATCGACGATATTCGTGATCTAAGCATCGATGAGCTCAAGGCCAGAATCGAAGAACTTCGCGTGGAGCTCTTCAACCTGCGCTTTCAGAAAGCCAAAAACCTGCTCGACCGTCCGGACCGTCTCCGCTTGGCCAGACGTGAAATCGCCAGGATAAACACCATCATCAAAGAAAAAGAGCTAAAGGCCTGAGGTGAAAGTGGAAAACAATCGTAAAATGATCAAACAGGGTGTGGTGGTTTCTGATAAGAACGACAAGACCATCGTGGTTCGCGTACAGCGCCAATACATCCATCCCCTATATAAGAAGACCGTGCGCCGGCACAAGAAGTTTATGGCGCATGATGAACTGAATGAAGCGCGCGAAGGCGATGTGGTCCAGATCCAGGAATCCCGTCCGCTTAGCGCTCGTAAACGCTGGTCTCTGCATAAAATTGTAGAAAGAAGCAAATAAAGGAGTTTGGGAATGATTCAAGTTCAAACGATATTGAATATCGCCGATAACTCCGGTGCCAAGAAAGCCATGTGCATCAAAGTACTGGGTGGCTCCAAACGTAAGTACGCTTCCGTGGGAGACGTAATAGTTGTCGCGATCAAATCTGCCACACCCGGTGGCAAAGTAAAAAAGAGCGCAGTGGAAAAGGCCGTGATCGTGCGTACCGCGAAAGAAGTACGCCGTCCGGACGGATCCTATATCCGTTTTTCGGATAACGCCGCAGTAGTAATAGACGATAAGCACGAACCCAAGGGAACCCGTATCTTTGGTCCGGTGGCTCGCGAACTGCGTGAAGCCGGATATATGAAGATCGTATCCCTGGCTCCGGAAGTACTGTAGGAGGAAGCGTGGAACGTAAACTTAATCTGAAAAAAGGCGACTACGTGGTCGTGATTTCCGGCGAAGACAAAGGTAAAAAAGGCCATGTCCTCAGAGCCTATCCCAAGACGGGACGCGTCATCGTGGAAAAAGTAAACCTGATCAAGAAACACGCCAAGCCCTCACAGCGCAACCCCCAGGGTGGCATCATCACCAAGGAAGCCCCCATCAACGCTTCCAACGTGATGCTCTTCAACGAGAAGCTGAACACGGTATCCAAACCTGTGATTCAGGTACGTGAAGGCAACCGGATCCGCGTCTGCAAAAAATCCGGTGACGAGCTGTAAAGGAGCATTAAATGAACCGACTCAAAGAAAAATACAAGAGCCAGGTGATTCCCGCCCTCATCAAGAAGTTTAACTACAAGAACCCACATCAGGTTCCGAAAATGGTGAAAATCGTGGTGAGCATGGGCGTGGGAAGCGCCACTCAAAACAAAGCGATCCTGGATAACGCAGTAAAGGATATGGAACAGATCACCGGCCGTAAAGTGCTGGTAACCAAAGCCCGTAAATCCATCTCCAATTTCAAGCTGCGCCAGGGTATGCCCATTGGTTGCAAAGTGACCCTTCGTGATGAAGTGATGTATGAGTTTTTCGATCGTCTCACCGCGATCGCGATCCCCAGAATTCGTGACTTCCGCGGCGTCAAAAGCGATACCCTCGACGGCAGAGGAAACTTCTCCTTTGGCCTGAAGGAACAAACCGTGTTCCCGGAGATCGAATTTGATAAAGTGGACGCCATCCGCGGGCTCAACATCACCATCGTAACCACGGCTCATACCGACGAAGAATGCCGTCAGCTCCTGCGTGAACTCGGCATGCCTTTCCAGAAAGCCGAATAAGGAGATATTGTGGCAAAGAAATCACTAATCCTGAAGCAACAAAGAACTCCCAAGTTCTCAGTCAGAAAGTATAACCGTTGCAAACTCTGCGGACGTCCCCGCGCCTATATGCGCCATTTCGGCATGTGCCGTCTGTGCTTCCGCAAATACGCTTCCGAGGGGCAGATCCCCGGAATCACCAGAAGCAGCTGGTAAAACAAGGAGATATAAATGAGCGTATCTGATCCGATAGCTGATGCATTGACCAAGATCCGCAATGCATATCGTGCCGGACACTCACAAGTGATCGTGAACCATAACAAGCTTACCGAAGCCTTGGTGAAGATCCTTGCTGAAGAAAACTTTGTAAATAGCTACCAAGTATTAGACAAAGATCCGGAGCACAAGTTCAATTATAAACGTATATTGGTAATCCTGCGTTACACCAATGATGGACGACCCGTAATGCAAGGATTGGTAAGAGTTTCAAAACCCGGAAGACGTGTTTACGTCAAGGCCGACAAATTGCCCAGCGTGTATAACAATACCGGCTGCGCCGTCATCTCCACCAGTTCTGGTGTGATGGTGGATCGCGATGCCCGTAATCAGCACGTCGGCGGCGAATATGTCTGTCGTGTTTGGTAGGAGGAATACATGTCCCGCATAGGAAAAGCACCTATCAAATTCAGCTCCGATCTTTCCATCAAGCTCGATGGCAATCGCGTTACCGTCAAAGGTAATAAGGGCGAACTCAGCTATGAACTGATGCCCGGCATGACCCTCGAACTCGAAGATAATATCCTCACGGTAAAACGTGCGGACGATAGCAAAACCCAGCGTGCGGTTCACGGCCTCACTCGCGCCCTGCTCCAGAACATGGTCACCGGCGTCACAGAAGGCTACAAAAAGACCCTGCATGTGTTTGGAACAGGTTACATGGCAGAAGTTACTGGCCCCTGGCTGAAACTTTCCCTGGGCTATTCGCACGATATTCTGCTGCACATTCCCTCTGGCCTGAAGGTGGAAGCCAATGCCGTTCCTCGTTCAAAAGGAACCCGTAGCGATTTCACCAGCATCATCAACATCGAAGGCATCGACAAACAATTGGTTGGTCAGTTTGCCGCCGAAGTACGTGGCTGTCGTCCTCCGGAAAACTACAAAGGTAAAGGCGTTCGTTATCACGACGAGCAGGTTACCATCAAAGCCGGAAAAGCCGGAAGCAAGTAAGAGGTAATGTAAGATGATAAAATCCATTTCCAAGATAAAAAGTGATTTGCGCACCCGTCGCCGCGCCGCCATCCGGAAACGTCTTTCCGGCACTACGGAGCGTCCGCGTCTAGTGGTGTTTCGCTCTCTGAAGCATATATATGCGCAGATTATCGATGACAGCAAGGGAATCACCCTGGTTTCGATGTCTTCCAAAGCCAAAGATTTTGCTGCCGGCGATGCCAAAACCAAGACCGAGATCAGCACGATCGTTGGCGAGAAACTTGGTGAAAAAGCCCTGGCCGCCGGAATCAAAACCATCGCTTTCGACCGCGCCGGATACAAGTATCACGGCAGAGTGAAAGCTGTCGCCGACGGCGCCCGTAAATCCGGGCTCGAGTTCTAAACAGGAGGATAGCTTGAATTATCAACACAATCAAAACCTTGAAGAAGAGACCCTGGTAGAGAAGATCATCGATACCAAGCGCGTGGCCAAAGTGGTGAAGGGTGGTAGAAACTTCTCCTTCAGCGCTATCGTCGTAGTCGGCGACAAAGCCGGAAACGTGGGCGTAGGCAGCGGTAAAGCCAACGAAATCGTGGACGCTATCCGCAAAGCCAAAGAAAAGGCTGTCAAAAGCATGTTCCGCGTGCCGATCGTGAAAGGCACCGTGCCTCATGAGATCGTGGCCCGCTTCGGCGCCAGCCGCGTGATGATCAAGCCCGCTTCTCCCGGTACCGGAGTAATCGCCGGAAATACCACCCGCGCGATCTTTGAAGCCGCAGGAATCCAAAACATCCTGTGCAAGTCCCTGGGCTCAAACACCCCCACGAACGTGGTGAAAGCCACCATCAACGGACTTAAATCCATGCGTACCATCTCTGAAGTGGCTCGCCTGCGCAACAAGACCGTGGCGCAGATCACCGGGCAGGAGGAGAAATGAAGAAGATAAAAGTAACCCTAATCCGCAGCACCATAAATCGTATTGAAGCCCATAAACGGGTTGTGAAATCCCTGGGTCTGGGCAAGCTGAACAGCAGCCGGATCCACGATGACAACCCCGTTATTCGCGGTATGATAAACAAGGTATCATATCTGGTCAAAGTAGAAGAAGTGCAGGGAGAATAGCAATGTTGACACTTACTAATCTTGGCAGACCTGCCGGAAGAAAGAACAAAAAACGCCTTGGTAAAGGTCAGGGCTCCGGTTCAGGCCATCAAGCCGGCCGCGGTCACAAAGGTAAGAAAGCCCGTGCGGGCGGAAACGTTCCGGCTTCATTTGAAGGCGGTCAGATGCCCATGCATCGCCGTTTGCCCAAGCGCGGCTTCAAAAATATCTTCCGTGTTGGCTATCGCAGCCTCAATCTGTCCCGCCTCGTGGGCCTGGAAGAGACCGAATTTGATATCGCCAAGCTCGAAGCAATGGGCTTGATCCCATCCAAAGGTCAAAAAGCTAAAGCTCCGGTGAAAGTGCTTGCCGGAACTACTGAGGAATTCACCATAGCTGTTCATATCAAAGCGAACGCATTCTCTAAAAACGCTAAGGCGCTCATCGAAAAGAACGGCGGTAAGGCGGAGGTAGTTTAACTTGCTTAAGACTATTACAAACATGTTCCGGATTCCGGACCTGAAGAGCAAGATACTCTTTACAGCGCTATTTTTGGTGCTGTATAGAATGGGTAGCTTTGTACCCATTCCCGGAGTTGACGCGAGCGCTTTGCAGGCCTTCTTTGAAGGCGCAAGGGAAGGTGGAAACACTCTTTTTGGCTTGCTGGATCTCTTTGTGGGCGGAAACTTTGAGCGTGCTTCGGTATTTGCCTTGGGAATCATGCCCTACATCACGGCATCCATCGTGATCCAGCTCTTGGGCAGCATTATTCCCTATTTTGAAAAACTGCGCAAAGAAGGCGCTGATGGTCAAAAGAAACTGAATCAGATCACCCGTTACGGAACTGTGGGTCTTGGCGCATTCAACGCCATCACCATCACCATCTGGCTTACCAATCTGTCAGGTGGCGTGGTTCCCGCGCCCGGATTCCTCTTTCACCTCACTGGCATCATTACCCTGGTTACAGGCACAATGATCGTGATGTGGATCGGTGAACAGATCACCGAACACGGAATCGGCAACGGAATATCCCTGATCATCTTCGCGGGCATCATCGCCCGTTATCCTGAAGGCTTCATTCGCATGTTCCAAAAAATCGGCGCAGAACCCACCTATGCCTGGAAAGCCATATTTGCAGTGCTTCTGATGGTAGCTGTCACCGCGGCGGTGATATTTGTAACCGAAGCTACCCGCAAGATTCCTGTGCAATATGCCAAACGTATCGTGGGACGCAGAGTTTACGGTGGTCAAAGCACCTATATTCCTCTTAGAGTGAATACAGCGGGCGTGATCCCGATCATCTTTGCCCAAAGCGTGCTGATGTTCCCTGCCACCATCGCGGCCTTCTTTGGTTCCGGTGGCGGATTCTGGGTAACCCTGCAGCGTTGGTTGTCCCCTGGTGCTCTGCTCTATACCGTTCTGTATGTAGCGCTGATCATCTTCTTTGCCTATTTCTACACGGCGATTGTGCTCAATCCCACCGACATGGCAGAGAACATGGTAAAATACGGCGGCCATATCCCCGGCAAAAAACCCGGTAAGAAGACTGCTGAGTACATCAACACTGTGCTTACCAGAATCACTCTGCCCGGTGCGGTATTCTTTGCCTTTGTGGCGCTGTTGCCCGAAATCATGAGTAATCGTTTTGATCTGCCTTTCTATTTTGGCGGTACCGGACTCATCATTGTGGTTGGCGTAGCGTTGGATACACTGCAGCAAATCGAATCCCATCTTGTGATGCGTCACTACGACGGCTTCATGAAGAAGGGTAAACTTCGCGGACGCAGCAGCTAAATATGATCTACCTGAAATCACCCTCCGAGATCACAAAGATTCGCGTGGCCTGCCAGATCATTGGCGAGCTTCTGGATCAGTTGGAAGCCATGATTCAGCCCGGGGTCAATACCTGGGATCTGGATCAGTATGCCGAAAGCTTTATCCGCGCCAAAGGCGGCGAACCTGCCTTCAAGGGATACCGGGTACCGGGGCTGAAACCCTTTCCCGGCACCCTTTGCACCTCGCCAAACAGCGTGATCGTGCATGGCATTCCCTCCAAAACAGTGGTCTTGATGGAAGGTGATATCATCGGCATCGACGTCGGTGTAATCAAAGATGGATACTATGGAGACGCTGCCCGTACTTATGCCGTGGGACAGATCAGCGACACAGCCAAAGCCTTGATGGATGCCACGCAGGAAGCGCTGGCCATCGGCATCAATGCCGCGGTTTCGGGAGCCAGAGTGGGTGACATATCACACGCCATCGGCTCTTTCATAGCTTCAAAGGGCTATTTCCCCGCTGATGATCTCACCGGACACGGTGTGGGCAGAGAATTACACGAAGAACCACAGATTCCAAATTCCGGACGTGCCGGATATGGACCCCGCTTGCAAGCGGGAATGACCCTGGCAATCGAACCCATGGTAAATATCGGCACCAACCGAGTGAAAGAACGAGGCTGGGAATTCACGGTGGCGGACGGCTCGCTTTCCGCGCACTTTGAGCACAGCATCCTCATCACTGATGCCGGTTCTGAGATACTTACAAAAGCGTAAGAGGTAGGAAGATTCATGAGTAAATCTGGCGTTATTGAAGTGGAAGGCGTGGTTACCGAAGCCCTTCCCAATACTACTTTTCGCGTGGAACTGGAAAACGGCCATGAAATTCTGGCTCATTCCTCTGGCAAAATGCGAATGAACTATATACGTATCCTGCCCGGCGACAAGGTAAAGGTGGAGCTTTCCCCTTACGACCTCACCCGCGGCAGAATCACATATCGCTATAAATAAGAGAGAATTGCCTTTCGCCTGAACA
Source organism: Candidatus Cloacimonadota bacterium (assembly GCA_023392795.1). Taxonomy (GTDB): domain Bacteria; phylum Cloacimonadota; class Cloacimonadia; order Cloacimonadales; family Cloacimonadaceae; genus UBA5456. Next base: position 3,144 of record JAEWNJ010000027.1, on the reverse strand, counting down.
GGCCGGAAGTCAAGGAGATAACAATGAAAGTCAAAGCATCAGTAAAGATAATCTGCAAGGATTGCAGAATAATCAAACGCCACGGCGTTATCCGCGTTATCTGCAGCTCAAACCCTAAACACAAACAAAGACAGGGTTAAGAAGGAGGACCAACTTGGCACATATTGCAGGTATTGAGATCCCCAAGAATAAGCGGCTCTTCATTGGTCTTACCTATATCTATGGCATCGGCAGAAGCCGTGCTATCGAGATATGCCAAAAGGCTAATATCGATGAGTTTAAGAAGGTCGCTGATCTTACTTTGGACGAAGAGAAAGTACTGCGTGACATCATTCAAAATGAATATGCCGTGGAAGGTACTTTGAGAACTCAGATTGCCATGAACATTAAACGGCTCATGGAAATTGGTTGCTATCGCGGCATGCGCCACAAACGCGGTCTGCCGGTGAGAGGTCAACGCACCCACACCAACGCCAGAACCCGTAAAGGTCCTCGCGGAAGCGCCATCAAGAAGAAGAAATAGGAGCTGAAAAATGGCAAAGAAAACCAGAGTAAAGAAAAAACGTGTACGCCTGTCCTTCGATGAAGGCTTGGTCTTCGTGCATTCCAGCTTCAACAACACGATCATTTCCCTCACCGACCGTGCCGGAAACGTGCTGGCATGGAGCTCGGGTGGAAAAATCGGAAACAAAGGTTCCCGCAAAAGCACTCCGTATGCCGCTCAGATGGCTGCTGCCGAAGTGGCAAAAGCCGGAGTGGAAATGGGAATCCAGAAAGTCGGCGTGATCGTAAAAGGTCCCGGCGGCGGAAGAGAATCATCCATCCGCGCCATCAATGCGGCCGGCATCAAAGTAACCATGATCAAGGACGAAACCCCCATTCCGCACAATGGTTGCCGTCCCCCTAAAACCAGAAGGATATAAGGAGAAATCATGGCTAGATATACCGGACCCAAAGCTAAACTCTGCCGCAGATTTGGCGAAAACATCTTCGGCACCAATAAATACGATAGAATCCTGGGCAAACGCAAGCACCCCGCGGGACAGCATGGCGCCATGATGCGCAGAAAGCTCTCCGATTACGGTGTGCACCTCAAAGCCAAGCAACAGCTCCGCCTTACCTACTGCCTCATGGAAAAGCAGTTTAAGAACTACTTTGTGAAGGCTGCCAAGGCTGGCGGCGTTACCGGCGACAACCTGATGCAACTGCTGGAACGCAGATTGGATAACGTGGTTTACCGCCTCGGCTTCGCCTCCACCCGCATGCAATCCCGTCAGTTCGTGACCCATGGCCACATGATGGTCAATGGCAAAAAAGTGGATATCCCTTCCTACCTCGTGAAGGCAGGAGACATTATCGAAGTGCGTCCCAAAAGCCGCGGCATGAAGATGCTCGTGGAAGCTGCGGAACGCAGTGAAGTCACTAGTCCCTACAGCTGGTTAACCGTAGATAAAGAAAATATGCGCGGCAGTTTCGATTCCATTCCTGCTGCAAGCGAGATTCCGGTCACCGTAGATCTGCGTCTCATCGTCGAATTCTACTCCAAGTAACCCCCCTGGGAGTTTGATATGATGTATCTTGAACCCTTACAGATGCCGGAAAGCGTGGAACACGACAAAAAGACGTATTCCCGCAATTTTGGCAGATTTGAAATCGGTCCCCTGGAACCCGGATTTGGAACCACCATGGGTAACACCCTGCGTAGAATCCTGCTTTCATCCATCCAGGGCGCCGCAGTACGCTTTGTTCGCATCGAAGGACTTCATCACGAGTTCACTCCGGTTCCCGGAACGAATTCAGATTACATCGATTTGATCTTGCGCATCAAACAGCTCGTGATCGAATCCAACATCGTGGAAGAAAGCACCATTATCCTGGAACACAAAGGCAAAGGCATCATCACTGCCGGAATGATCCAGGAAAATGCCAACATCAAGATTATCAATAAAGACCTCTATCTACTGGAAGTGACCGAAGATATTGATCTTAAGATTGAGATGATCGTAGGTATCGGACGCGGATACGTATCCGCCGACCGTCAGAACCCGGAAGGACATCCGATTGGCTTCATCCCCATCGATAGCATCTATTCCCCCATTCTGAAGGTGAACTTCTCCGTTACCCACCAGCGCGTGAAAGAACGTATGAATTTCGATAAGCTGATCCTGGAAATCCATTCCAACGGCGCCGTGGAACCCATGATCGCCCTCTTCCTGGCCGCCAAAATCCTCAAAGATATGGCAGCCAAAATCAGCTTGTTCGAAACCGAACCTGAATATATCAGAGACGTGGAACTCGATCCCGATCTCGAAGAAAAAGAACGTATCCTCCGCATGAGCGTGAAGGAAATCGAACTCACCGTGCGTGCCGCAAACTGCCTGGAAATGGCGAATATCGATACCATCGGCGAACTCGTTTCCAAATCCGAAGCGGAAATGCTGAAGTTTAGAAACTTCGGTAAGAAATCCCTGGAAGAGATCGTTCAAAAACTTAAAAAATATGATTTGGAACTGGGAATGGACGTGGACGGCATCTACCGCAAAATTAAGGAAGCCCGCTCCCGTGGCATCATCGCCCCGGAAGATGCAAAACCTGAAGCACCCGTGGTAGAAAAAACCGAAAAAGCTCCCGCGGCCTCGGAAAAAACCGCCACCCCCCGCAAACCCGTTCCTGCCCCCAAAAAGAAGGTGAAAAATGCGACACAGAGTTGAAGGTAGAAAGTTCGGACGCGAAACCGATGCAAGACGCCTGATGATGAGAAACCTCGTCAAATCCATGGTGGAACATGGCCAGATCAATACCACGCTGGCTAAAGCCAAGGAAATGAGACGCTTTGTAGAACGCGTGGTTACCTACGGAAAGAACAACACCGTTCATTCCCGCAGGCTTGCCTATAGCGTCCTGGGCGATCGTGACCTGGTGAAGAAACTCTTCGACGAAATTGCCCCCGCCTTTGCTACCCGCAACGGTGGCTACACCAGAGTGCTGAAAGCCGGATTCCGTCGCGGCGACAACGCTCCCATGGCAATCATCCAATTCGTGGAAGAATCCACCATCAAGGCCAAAAAAGACGGCATCAAAGCTGAAGACCTGAATAAATAATAAGACCTGATACGTCTTTGAATGATAAAAAACCGGCTGTTT
>JAEWNJ010000029.1 GCA_023392795.1 Candidatus Cloacimonadota bacterium | reverse complement strand
GTGTTTGGCCTTGGCTTTTCTCTAAGCGACAAGATTGCCGCCGGCATCACATATTCCAATCCCAAATCAATCATCCTGGACGACTTTTCCATCGAGATCAACCAGGGTAACGATCTGGTGACCCGGTATCCCACTTATTATCTGCATCAGGTCAGCGCTTCCCTGGCTTATCACCCTCTGCCGAAGCTGCACCTGGGCCTGAATCTGCACAATCAGCTCCACTTTCTGGATGACGTGCTCTTTCTGAGATCCTACGAGCGCATCAGAGACTACAAATACGCCCTCCGGATGCAGCCCGGCGTCATTCTTGGTGATCAACAGCTTGGGATTGGCCTCAGCGCCACCCTGCCCACCCCGGTGAAGTGGAAACTCAAATATGCTGATTACGACACGGAACTGCCCCTGGAAGTATCTGCCGGTGCGCACTATGCCTTCGATGTTTACCGTCTGGCCGGCGATGTCCGCTATAGGCAGGATTCGAAGATCAGCGACCAGTTTGAGGATCACCTTTCCCTGCATCTGGGAGCTGAAAGGCGCTTTGCGAATAACGTCTATCGCCTTGGCTATTTCTACAGCTCGGATGTGTTTTCCGGCATCGTAAAGATTCCGCTAAACACCACTGCCCTTGCTGATACATCCATCTTTTGGGATGATGTAAGCCAGGAAGTGCCCATAAAGGATACTTCCCAGCATTTCCTCAGCATCGGATTTTCCCATCTCTTCCGGGATGGCAGCGTGAACCTCTCTGCCATGCACTCATTCATCGGTGAGTATAGACAGACTCAGGTGAATCTGAGCCTCAGCCTTTACCTAAGTTCATTTAAACGCAAGGATTTCCTTTACTACGAATGAAGCAGCCCGTCGTTCAGATCCGTTCCGTAGAAAGCTACAATCTGCCGCAGATTGAAGACGCCGTCAGCACTTGGTTTAAAGACCTGAAAGATCCCAAGTTTGCCCGCAGTAAAAGAGTGCTGATCAAGCCCAATCTCCTGGGCGCTTTCCCCCTGGAACGGGCTGTAACTACCCATCCAATAGTGCTGGAAGCCCTGATCCGGTATTTTCTGGCGCGCAAAAAAGAGGTGTGGGTAGGGGATAGTCCCGGCGGATCAGTGCCCGTGCCAAGAGTATGGGATGTCTGTGGGATTCAGGACCTTGCCGATCGCTACCCCATCCGTTTGATCAATCTATCCACGCATCCCTTGAAGGAGATGAAGTACAACGGCATTTCGGTGAAAATCTCCGAAGCCCTGTACAAATGCGGCATTGTGATCAACGTGGCCAAATACAAGACCCACTCTTTGATGGCATATACGGGAGCCCTAAAGAACCTCTACGGTCTGGTTCCCGGCATGGTGAAAAGCGAATATCACCGCCAATATCCTGATACCGTGAGCTTCGCGGAATTGCTGCTGGCCGTCTATGGCATTGCCAAAAGCAAGATTAGCTACAATATCATCGACGGCATCATCGGGATGGACGGTGCTGGCCCCTCCGGTGGCACACCCCGCAATTTTGGCCTGCTGATGGGCTCCGATAGCATCGCCGCTCTGGATACTGTGGCTGCCCGCATGATGGGTTTTTCTGTGAACGATGTTCCCTATCTCTGGGATGCCCTGCATCTGGAAGGGATATTGCCGTCTCAAATAATAGTACCGCATAGCTTTAAGCATCACCACCTCGCAGCGGATATCCAGGTGGTAAAGATCAGCAAGGAAAGCCTGCGCTACCTGCCCCGCTTTATGGCGCACACTTTCAGAAAGGTGTATTATTACCACCCCCAGATCAGTGAACGCTGTGTGCGTTGCGGCATCTGCGTAAAATCCTGCCCCGTCGAAGCCATCAGTTGGCAGGAAAACGGTTTCCCCAAAGTAAACAAGGATAAATGCATCAAGTGTATGTGCTGCCATGAAATGTGCCCCTCCAAGGCCATCGATATCCATAAATCCTTTGTTGCGCGAATGGTGACGCGATGAAGAGCAGAGCAAAAGAAACCCCCAGATTGCTGCGCTATGCCTTCTGGCTGATAGCCGTCATCCTTATCTTGTGGATTCTGTTCTTTGGGCGGAATAGCTTTTTTAACACGATGAAGCTAAGCCGCAAAGTGGATAAGCTGGAGCAGGAGACCGAGACGCTGAAAGCGGTAAATGACAGTCTGGCAAAAGAAAACGCCCGTCTGAAGACGGATCCCGAAGCCGCAGAAAAGGCAGCAAGGGAGCAATTCGGCCTTACCAAGCCAGACGAAAAGGTGTTTCGTTTCGTTCCGGCCAAGGGAGATGATTGATGCCAGACAGGTATGATTTGGCATCTGTATGCCCTCTCGACCATAGCACTGTCAAGCAGATCAAAGACCTCGCTTTGAGGCTGTTTAGCATCGAGGCCCTGGAACTGCCGGAATACATCAAGATGATGAATGCCATGATCGCGAAGGAGCAGGCCAGGGATGATGGCAAGGAGCTGTATCTCCATGCCATTGCCGTCTATTTCGACACAGCCTTTATGCATCTTTGCGACATCTGCAGGCAGCAGGAAAGCGATCTGTATTACTTTCTCAAGGTGCTGAATCATCTGCCCGTGCTGGAAACATCGCCTTTTTACACCCAGACCCTGGAAATACTCTCCCGCCACTTTCGCAAGAATCCCGCCGTGGTAAAGCTTTTCGACCGCGTGCAGATGCTTTTTCTCTTCCGTGAACTGGAGTACGATGAAGGCTATGAAAAGCTGGAAGCGGAGCTTGCGGAGCAGATCAATCCCAGTCACGGACACATCTATACAATGTTCCAGATCAGCAGATTCCGATATCTGGACAGCAGTGAAAAGACAGCGGACCGTCTGGATCTGGTATTGAACCTTATCTTCAACGTCTATCATGATCAGGGACCGGAAAGTGCCATATTCCTGATGTTTATGTGGCTCAGTTCGCTGCATTGGGTGAAGCATTCTCCCCTCTATAGGAATGTGTTGTTCAATCTCTATGATCATATCAGTGCCGAGCAGAGCTTAAACTCCGCGGCCGTAGCTTACGAGCTTTTCGATCTGGACGCCAGGCTGGTGGATCCAGAAGCGAAAATGGAACTGTATGAGCATCTTATCCAGTACCCTCCGGGATTGCTGAATTCCATCCAGCTGAGGGCTTTGCATTTCTTTGCCGGTAATTACCAGAGCTCAGACCGCAAAAAGTTTAGAGAATCCATCACCAATTTCAAGGCTTCAAACTATTATCTGCACAAGTGTTGGGAGCGCCTGGTAGGGATATCCAAATACATCCGCACCCACAGCAATTCCTGCACGTTCAAGATCAGCGTTGCCTATCTGGAAAGGAAGCTGCTGCATCTCTCGCACTACACCAGCATGCGTAACAACTGCTATGTGGAAAATCTCGAGGCCAGCTTTGACCAGATCGAAGATCTTTACCGTCAGATGGGCGAGCTGAGCCTCACAGATTCACTGACCGGGCTGAGAAACAGGCGTTATCAGGAAAACAACCTGCATCAACTCGCAGCCTTTGCCGCACGTCACAACACCTCTGTCTGCTACGCAATGCTCGACATCGATTTCTTTAAGCAGGTGAATGACCTGCATGGCCATGCCGCCGGAGATTACGTGCTGATCAAGCTGGCAGAATTTATGCAAAAGGAATTTCGTAAGAGCGACGTGATCATCCGCTACGGCGGCGAGGAGTTTTTGATCGTACTCTTTGATTCCGAGTTGGAAGACGCGCAGAAGATCCTGGAAAGGCTGAGGGAACGCATTGCCACTACCACCTTCAGGCATGAGAACTCGGTCATTCGCATCACGGTCAGCATAGGCCTTTCCTGCGAGTACTTTAGCCCAGGAAAGAGCGATCTGGAGATGGATCTATACATCGGGCACGCCGATGCTGCCATGTATGAAGCCAAGAAATCCGGCAGAAATAGAGTGAGCATCTACAGCGCGCCCGCCAAAAATCCCGCTTGACAGTTATCGCACCCACAAAAAACCTATAAACAATAAGGAGATTGCCATGGCGAAAATCGTAGTAAAAGACCTGAACAAGTATTATGACAACGGCTTTCATGCGGTTAAAGACGTAAACTTTACCGCTGAGGATAAAGAGTTTGTGGTTCTCGTGGGTCCCTCTGGATGCGGTAAAAGTACTGTCCTGCGCCTCATTGCGGGATTGGAAGAAATCTCCAGCGGCGATATCTATATCGGGGACAAGCTGGTGAATCACATGCCGCCCAAGGAACGCGACATTGCCATGGTGTTTCAAAACTACGCCCTCTACCCGCACATGACGGTTTACGATAACATGGCTTTTGCCCTGAAGCTGCGTGGTGAAAACAAGGCAGATATTACCAGGAAAGTGGATAACGCGGCTGAGATGCTGGGCATCCAGAGCATGATGAAACGCAAGCCCGGCCAGCTCTCCGGCGGTCAGCGTCAGCGCGTGGCCCTGGGCAGAGCCATCGTACGCAATCCCAAAGTATTCCTTTTTGATGAACCGCTTTCAAACCTGGATGCCAAACTAAGAGTGGCCATGCGCGCGGAAATCGTGAAGCTGCATCGCACTCTGGAAAATACCATGATCTATGTGACTCACGACCAGGTGGAAGCCATGACCATGGCCGATCGCATTGTGGTAATGAAAGATGGTGTGATCCATCAGATCGATACTCCCTTAAATATCTATAACAACCCTGCCAATATGTTTGTAGCTGGATTCATCGGCTCTCCCGCCATCAATCTGATCACCGGCAAACTGACCGCCAAAGATGGCGCGCTGCATTTTGACAGCGGAGATTTTGCCCTACGCCTAACCGATGATCAGGCAGCAAAGCTGAAAGCTTACGAAAACAAAGCCATCATCATGGGCATTCGCCCTGAGGATATCTACGACGCCCGGCACGACAGCATGGCCGAAGCTCCGCAGCCCTTTACTCCCATCTGCGACCTGGTGGAACCCCTGGGCAATGAATACCATGTAGTGCTGAAAACCAAGCAATTTAGCTTTGTGGCGCGTTTGGACCCCAAGGATATGCCGCAACTGGGCAAGGAAATACCCATGACTGCGGATATGGTAAAAGCCCACTTCTTTGATCCCGAGAGTGAGATAAGCCTGTACTAAGCCCCATGCGCTGTTGCGTGCTGCTGTGCTTGCTCCTGACCTCTGCGCTGTACGCGGGTCCGCTCGAGCTCACTCCCTCGGCCAATGCGCTGAATGGCATCACCTTACTTTCGGATAACCCCGCGGACTGCTATCTCTCGCCAAACCTGAGCGAAGCGGGATCGTCCTCGTATTACTTCCGTCCTTTCAATGCCCCTGAAATCAAGGCTTTCGGTTTCTGCGGTGCCACTACCCTCGGCGTCTTCAAGTTTGCCGCGGGAACAAACTATCTCTCTCACCCGGATTATGCATGGCACAATCCTTTCCTGAATGCCGCGTTTGATGTCGGATTGCTCAGTGTGGGCGCGACGGCGCACATGAACAGCGACAGTGTGCAGGATGAGGATGCCCATCTGGATTTCAGCTATGACCTGGGTGCCTGTATTTTCCATGGCGACAGCGCTTTGGAATTGAAAGCTCTGCGCCTGGACAGTCCTGATAAGCAGTTTTGCATCTCCACTTCCGGCTCTATCGCAGAAGCAATCACCCCCGCCATATCCTATGTGTATGAACCTGATCACAAGGATTGCCTGCGATTCGGGCTAAAGACCACCCTCCATCCACTACTTGCGCTTGACGGTTCCTGGCAGAGTGAGCCAAATCGCTTTGGCCTGGGCATCGCGCTCACTTTGGACGCATGGAATCTGTATTACGGGCTGCGCACTCATCCGGAACTGAATATCAGCCACGGCATCGCTCTTGCCTGGGACTGGTGAAAACTTACTGCTACATTCTGCTGATGCTCATCTCGGCCCTACTGGGGGCTGAAGAAACACCGGAACTTTATAGGGACGAGTATCCCGATCGCTATACCGAGGACATTTACCAGGATCAGGAGCAGTTGCGGGCCGCCTTACATACCGCGTATTCATTCACAGCCCCGCAGACCCAAAATCTTCAGGGAAGCCTTGATCACGACGCCGTGCAAGTGTATGGCTCCCTCAGGCTACGAGAAGCCAGAAGCACAGCCAATCTCCAGCTACGTTACAAGGACGCTCTGGCCTTGGGAAATTACCGTCTGGCCTGGGCTGAAGGACTTACACTCAGCAAATCACGCGGTGATAACGCCATTTTAAAGGCTCCCCACTCCACCACATACTGCCCACAGGGAATGGCGGTGGAACTGAAGCATCATTCACTCCGGGGGCTGGCCTTCGCATCCCGTCAAAACCGTGATGCCAAACTGATTGACCGCCAGATCAGCATGCTGCCGCGCAGTAAAACTGACTATTTGGGCAGCAGCAGGGAAAGCATCTATGGAGCAGGGATCAGCGTGAATGTGAAGGGAACCGGCGGGGGAATCCTGTATTATCATCAGCATTACGACAGGGCTTTCTGCGATGCGGAAAAGGACTCTCTTCTCGATATATTCAGCGTATATGCCGTCACCAAGCTGAACGCTCATCAGCTTCGCGCCGAGTGCTCCGTGCAGGATCGCCCCTCTTTTGCCCTTGCCTGGGACATGCGTAGCTCCGGTTTTCAACAAAGCTGGAGCTACACCAGGCTCAAGGCATATCAAAAACCCGCCTACGCGGCCAGAGTACTGCGCCTCCATGAAGGTACAGGCCGCGATGAGCTATCGGCAAGCTTGGCTTACACGGCTCTGAAGGGAATTGACGTGAAAGCTTCCGCCACCATGAACAAGAGCTACGACGGGCCGGGCACCCAAAATTGGCTGGGAGAACACAAACTGAGCTTTGACTATCGTCAGGCCGGAAACGGCGCATCCCTTTCTGTGACCGGCTTGGATAGGGAAATCCTGAGTGTAATCGACAGCAGCTATGTCAGCAGCATACCCAGGCATTATCGAGTGAGTTTGCGGCTCAGCCGCCAGATATCCGATCCCCTCAACACCTTTCTTACCTTTCGTTACCACCATCAGGAAAAGACCCTGGCTCTGAAGACCGGATCCTGGTGGGAACAAGGGATTGCCTACGCTGCCTCCGGACTGGGGATCAAACTCTCATATCGCCTGTGGCAGAGCGGCAGCTACCCCATGTTGATCCCGGATGAGAGTGAAGAGGGGTATCAAAGCTTCGGCAAAAACTCCCTGTCTCTGGTTCTGAAGGCGGATTACCGCATAAGCTGGCTACTGGTAAAACTCAGCCTGGATCAGGATTTGAAGCATCAGGATACCACCCGGGTCTTAGCCTCACTCACCCTGCATTTGTAAGAGCCTTCCCCGGTTTTCCCATCTTCTGGCTTGCTCGCCACAGGCAAGCCTCTTGGAACCCTCTTGCGTGGGACGGAAGAGGAATGCAAGTGAGTGGCAGGAGACTGGCATGCCAGCGAATGGCTTGATAAGATGGGGATGGATTATATCATAAGCCCGGTGAACAATTTCGTGTTTGGGCTGAAATGACATAATCTATGCCCAGCCCACCACCCAATATTGTATGGGGCTGAAGCCCCATGCCCCGTTTAATTATGTCATTTCAACCTAAACACGATATATGAGGCCGGAACCAGTGCTCATTATCACTCTGCTGCTATTCGTTCATCTCCCTGAGGGCTCTGATGATGGCTTCGCCCGTGGCAGGAAAGCTCAGTTCCGCACCTGGCCGGGCAGCTCTGACAGCGTCACGAATCGCGAAATAGACCGCCATACCATAGATCAGAGGTGGTTCACCGACCGCTTTGGAACCGAACACGCTGGCTTCCTGCGAGTCTGATTCCAGCAGCTCAATGACGAAATTATCCGGGATGTCGCGAATGCAGGGTATCTTGTATGTACTGGGATTGGCAGATATATAACGCCCCTGATTGTCCCACTGCAGATCCTCCATTGTACACCAGCCCATGCCCTGGATGAAAGCGCCCGTCACTTGTCCCAGATCTATCTCATCATGCAAGCTTTGGCCGTTTTCATGGACAATGTGAGTGCTGATCAGGCGATGCTCTCCCCTGAGCAGATCCACTTCCACCTGCGCGATGGCCGCGCCATAAACATAGTAATGGAAAGGTCTGCCCGTACCCAAATCACGATCGAAATGGATATCCGGAGTTTTGTAATAACCGAAGGCACCCAGGGGAATTTGCGCGAGGTGGGCCGAGCGGATCAGATCATTGAAACTGATGCGTTGATCGGGTGCGGAGGCATCGAACACATGATTGTCGGCAAAGACGGGATTATCACATTCTATAGCGTACTTTTCCCTTAGTAACGCCTTTGCCAGCGGGAGCAGATTATCCTTGATCTTCTGCGCGGCAATCCTGGCAGCATTACCATTGATGTCGCTGCCTGTGGAAGCCGCTGTGGGAGATGCGTTTCCACTGCGTTGAGTATTAGAGCTTTCCACTCTGATCCTGGCGACATCGATCCCCAAAACTCGGGACACCACGATCGCCACTTTTGAACACAGCTCCTGCCCCATTTCCACTCCACCGGTGGATACCGACACGCTACCGTCGATATAGACCCAGATCAGCGCTGAACCCTGATTTAAAAAGGCTGTAGTAAAGGAGATGCCAAACTTTACCGGCATAATCCCCAGCCCCCGTTTGAAGTGGGATTGAGCATGGTTATAGGCCGCCACTTCCTGTTTCAAAGCCTCATAACCGGCGTTTAGCGCCACTTTCTCCAGCACTTTAACGGCCGAAGCTTCCGTGATCGTTTGACCGTAGGGCGCTATATCACCGCTACGATAGGAATTGCGTTTTCTGATCTCAAGGGGATCGATCCCCAGTGTTTCTGCGATCCTCTGGATGGCGGATTCGATGGTGAATATACCCTGAGGGCCGCCAAAGCCTCTGAACGCCGTATTGGGCGGCAGATTGGTGCGGCAGGCTCTGCCCCGGATGCGGACATTGGGAATGTAATAGATATTTTCTGCATGAAACATCGCGCGCTCCAAAATGGCGATTGAGAGATCGGTATAGGCCCCGCCATTGCACATCAATTCGATATCCCAGCCCTGAATCCTGCCAGATTGATCATAAGCGATCTGCCAATGGCTGAGGAAGGGATGTCGTTTACCCGTGGCGCGCATATCCTCATCGCGGGTCAAGATGATCTGCACCGGACGCTTGGTCAGATGCGCGGCCAAAGCTGCCATGCATCCCCAGATCGTTGCCGCACGTTCTTTACCCCCAAATGCTCCGCCCAATCGAGGCACTTCCACCACTATCCTGTGCGCCTCGATTCCTAGTACTTTAGAGGCAATTTCCTGCACTTCCATGGTGCTCTGCGTGGCACACAAGAGATGGATTTGCTCGTGATCATAGGGGATGGCGCGCACTCTCTGACTCTCCATGTAAAAGTGTTCCTGTCCGCCGGTATAGCTACTGCCTTTCAGGGTAAATTTACTCTCTGAGATGGCCTTATCTACATCCCCGCGTTCAATCTTGCGCTCCGGGATATACCATTCCTGTTTTTGGTCCGCTTCCGCGATATCCAGTATGGGCGGCAATTCCTCATATTTCACCTGTATCCTGCCCGCGGCAAGCTCCGCGATGGATTCATCCTCCGCCAGCACCATCGCCAGCGGTTGGTGATGGTACATGATCGTCTCGGTAGGAAACAGCGGCTCGTCATGCACCACGTGCCCGATCATGTTTTCGCCGGGAATGTCTTTAGCGCTGATGACGGCATGCACTCCGGGAGTGTTCTCTGCCGCGGAAAGATCCAATCCGATCAATCTGGCATGCGCTACGGGGGCAAAACAGAACTTCGCGTACAGCATCCCTGCGGGCGCTGCTTCATCGCCGATAAAGCGGGATTTTCCCCGTACATGCAGCTTCCCGTTGATGTGCCATGGCAGCCTTTTCATCGTAGCTCCTCCAGGTATTGCAGTACGTGGTTTACAGTCATGGTTTTGCGATACTCCGCGCTCCCTCGCACATCGGAGAGCGGTTCAAACTCGCCTGCCACTGTGTCGGCAATCAGTTTGGCATCCCTCGGCTCTGCTGCGGTCAGCATTTTGGCGAATGTCTCGCTGAAAACTGGTGTCGCCGCTACTCCGCCAAAAGCGAGCAGGGCTGCAGTGACGCGACCTTGGGGATCTCTCTCGATCTTTACCGCTGAGGCAACTGACGAGATATCCACTGCCTTACGTTTGGATGTCTTAAGCGCGCGGATATGGGCGGTCCTGGATTGTGAGGGAATCACGATCTCAGAGATGAATTCTCCCGGCTTTAGCGCAGTTTTGCGGTATCCCGTGAAGAATTCCCGGATTGGCACAGCTCTTTTACCAGATGCCGAATCCAGCTCCAGGGTAGCACCATAGACCATCAGGAGGGGCAGTGAATCGCCGATCGGTGAGGCATTGGCGATGTTACCAGCCAGAGTGCCGAAATTGCGGATCTGCGTGGAAGCCACCAGTCTGAAGAGGTCGGTCAAAGCCGGATAGTCGCTGCGGATAATCCCCGATTCCATGATTCTGCTATAGGTAACTCCAGCGCCGATATGTACTCCGTCCGGGCGCAGGTATATCTTCTGCAAATCCTGGATGTCGGCGATGTCGATCAAAGCGGCAAAATGCCGGCGCGTGATATTTACCTGCACCATCACATCTGTCCCGCCGGCGATGATGGCAGCTTCAGGATGCGCTGCCAGCAGGGCTTTCAGCATCTGGACATCTGTGGCCTTATAGTAGTTTTCGATTAGGTAATGGCTGTCTGAACTGCGTTTGATGGTCTGAAGGGCTTGGTCGAACTTAAAGATTTCGCTTTCGGTATCCCTGCACCAGCGGGGTACGATGCTTTGCGGATCGTGGGTGGCAGAAATCTCCAAAGCAGCATCGAGGATGGATTGGTAGCCCGTGCAGCGGCAGAGGTTTCCCTCGAGGGCAGCCATGATCGTCTCTTTGGAGGGACTCTTTTGTGAGGCAAAAAGGGCAAACATACTCATCACGAAGCCCGGTGTGCAGTAACCGCACTGGCTGGCATGATGATCCAGAATGGCTAGTTGGATGGGGTGAAGTTCATTGTCATCGCCCAGACCTTCGATGGTGATGAGGTGCTTGCCATGCAGCCTGGCAGCGGGATAAAGACAGGAGTTTACCGCTTCATATACGATGTTGCCGTCCCTCAAAGACCCGATCACCACGGTGCATGCCCCGCAATCCCCTTCGTTGCAACTGCATTTGGTGCCCCAGAGGCGTAGTTCCTTGTTGATCAGATCCAGTGTGCTCAATCCCGGGGCGAGATCCCGGTGTTCTGCTTTCCCATTCAGGAAAAAAACGATGCGGATATACTCATGAATGCCGCTATTTATCAGGTCTTTATCCATATTCTTACCTCAGAGGCAATCTCAAAAGACCTGCCGCATTTTGTAAAGCGATTTTTGTCTGGCATTTCCTCCGTTTTAGGACTGCCGGTCGCCGTTCCCCGTACTGTACAGGCGGTCGCCGTACCGCCTATGTCTATTCTTACACAAGGGTACTTCAGGCTGTTAACCCGTAAACCCTATGCTCGGCGCTACGGCGAGCGCCGGTACATCCAGCGTGCCTTCATAACAGAAAAAAATTTGACGTGGATTAACAAGAAATGAACAATGCCGCTGGCCATCAGGCAATCAAGAGATTGTGCGTAGGAAGAGATATGTTGACTTCTCAATATATGATAAATAATAGGTTGGGGTTTCCCCAATCTTTAGGATATAACTGATACAAGAACTAATAGAGGAACCATGAACAGCATGTGGCTTGTAGCACCGGTTGTTACACTCTTACAGCTTCTGTTGGCGTTTAGTCGCACAAAAACCACTGAACCTGGCATAAATAAGGTGGATGTACAGGCGGTCGCCGTACCGCCTATGTCTATTCTTTCACAAGGGTACTTCAGGCTGTTAACCCGTAAACCCTATGCTCGGCGCTTCAGGTGAGCGCCGGTACACCCATACCTCCGAACTGTACAGGCGGTCGCCGTACCGCCTATGTCTATTCTTTCACAAGAGTGCTTCAGGCTTTTAACCAGTACAACAAGGAAATTCATATGAACAGCCATAATATGCTTTCCAGCGAGAACATAAAAGGATACTTCAAATCCAGAAATCTGCCTCATATCTTTGCCGAGGACAAACCCATCTTTATCACTTACAGATTGAAGTTCACTCTACCCCAAAAGGTCATGGATCAGTACAAAAAGCAGGTTGAAGATTGGAATAAAGATCTGCTTTCTTTACCCAAAGATGAGAGGATCACCAGACTTAAGACCAAGGACAGTGAATTATTTGATTGGTTTGACAGGCTTATTGCCATGTCGCCGGAAGTTCCTTCTCTGCTACATAGGGATGGCATCCGAGAGATCATCGAAGAATCATTTAAGCATTTTGACGGTTTGCGTTATACATTGCTAAGCTACTGCATAATGCCAAATCATGTCCATGTATTGATTCTGCCCCGACTGCAGGAAAATGGGAAGATCTATTCCATCTCACATACGGTGTACACATGGAAGAAATATACAGCCGCGGCGATAAACAAGAGTTTGGGAAAGAAAGGCAGTCTTTGGCAGAAGGAAAGCTATGATAGTCTGGTGATGGATTACCAGGGCTTAGGAAATGTCCTGGAGTATATTATAAACAATCCGGTGAAGGCTGGGCTGGTGGCTGAATGGCAGGATTGGAAGGGTACTTATGTTCAGAAGGGATTAGTTTGATTGTACAGGTGGTGGCCGTATCGTAAACAGTCGGCGCTACGGCGAGCGCCGGTACACACTTACACCCGCATTGTACAGGCGGTCGCCGTACCGCCTATGTCCATTCTTTCACAAGGGTGCTCTTGGCTTTACGCCCACCCTCGGCGCTACGGCGAGCGCCGGTACACAAGTACACCCTATGCTCGGTGCTACAGCGAGCGCCGGCACAGCCCCGTGATTACCATTCGTATCTTTTGCTTTATGAGCGCATCACAACGATCATTGTAAAGAAGCAAATGACATCATGGTGTGGCGAAGCGTGTACTCAGTTCCTGTTTGGTTTCCTCATAGAGCTTCAGCAGGATCGGGATGCTGTAGCTGAGGTTTTTACTGGTAATATCCTCAAAGAGATTCTCTATCTGAAGCACCACTTCCTTGGGGAAATCACGATGAATGTAGCGATAACCAAAATCCGCCTTGTGAGGCCTGTATTTCAGATTGAGCAGCGGGATCAGGCAACGATGGATGAAGCTCTGGTAGAGGCTGATGCAATCTATCATGATCCCCCGTTTCATGGCTTTGCCCAGCTCGATGCTGAGCACAAAATCGATCCCGGTTACACTCTGCCAAACCCTTCGGGCTATGGCGTCCAATTCCTGCTCCGGTGTGCTGGAAGCTGCAAAAATACGCTGCGGATCGTAATATACTCTGGCTGTGCCGTGACGATCGCGTTCGGTAAGCTTGTTGGGATTGTCCTTATCCACTGTGGCCAGATCGCAATAAAAGAACTCCGGGCTGTCCTTCAACTGATAGAAACACTGGCTCATGCCATGCCAGGCCGGTTCGGGAACCCGGTGCCTGCGAACAATTCCATGCGCCGAATCCAATAGCTGATCCAGCGCCCCAAAGATTTCGTCTCCGGCCTTGTGCTCTGTTACCGTAATCAGATCCAGATCCGACCACTCATCCTCAAAACCGGTGGCAGCAGAACCGCCTTCCCAAATCGCTAAAACTTCATTGCGGTTCTTTAGAAAATCGCAGATTTCCAGGGTCAGATTCTTCTTGTACTCGTTCATTCGTGCTCCTTGTCAGTATTCCAGGCATATAGCTTCATATCTATGGTCATTTTATGATCTACCTTCACACCCTCGGAGCGAAGCAGACTTTTCTGCTGTTCAGCTCCGCCGCCCATCTTCAGGGCAATGGCCCCATTTGCCTTCACCACTCTGTGCCAGGGCAGGGAATATTCCTGGCTGCAACTGTGCAGCACCCTAACCACCTGCCGCGCTCCGTTCGGGCATCCCGCCAGATGTGCTATCTGGGAATAGGATGCTACTTTGGCATGCGGTATGGCTTGAATGATTTCGATGATGCGCCGGGTAAGTTCAGTGATCGCCATTATTTGCTTTTCTTACGTTTCACCGGAGGCTTGATCTCGGGTTCGATGAGGCGAATCAATTCGCAAAGACGTTCGCTATCCTCCCATTCATCTTCCGGGATCAAAAAATGGTCTTTGGCCCCGGGATAGGGAGGGGCATATTCCGGATCACCCAGGAAGGTCTTTCCGGCAGCAATGGGCTTCACAAAGAGCTGATCGTCACAGACCAGGGCCACCACCTTGTCCCGGTAATAGATGCCATATTCTCCGAACATTTTACGGGCATAAGCTCCCTCCAGACCGGCGAGCTTGCTCAGGAGATAATCTGCTGTATCCTGTTTTGTAGCCATAATAGTTTCATCCTGTACTTTTGGCGCATTTAATCCATCCTGGAACCTGAAGTCAAGATTTTTCTGATTCACTCCAAAGAGGATCACTTCCGATTAGGTCTGAGGGAAGCGGAAATGGGAGGGTTCATGGTGTGGCTCAATCAGCCAAGCCAACCTGTTCTGCAGCGATTAGATATGCATAATGAGCTGCAACACAACTATGTACTGCTTATCTTCCTCCATTAATTTCTTGACAGATGAAAGCGCTACAGTTCATTGGTAAAGAGATCGAAATTACTCTACAAACGCCAATATTCACAAAGGGAGGAATCAATGCAAAAAGCTATGCTATTCTGCATCATGTTTTTGTTTTGTACTTGGCTACTGGCGATCATCGGCCATGGCACCAGCGCACCGGTTATCAATGACACAATTGACCCCAGTCTTTCCATTACCACCCCCAATGGTGGAGAGGAGTGGTACATGGGCGATACCCAAGATATCACCTGGAGTGCCACGGATACCAACATCCTTGCCAATAGCGTATATATCTGGTACAGCCTGAATGGGGGCACAGATTATGCCAGCATCATCGAGAATACCGGAAATGACGGAATCCATTCCTGGGAATTGCCTTTCGAGCAGAGCTACAGTGCTAAGGTCCGGCTCCAGGTCTCTGATAGCTTTGGCAACTATAGTCAGGCATCCAGCGCCAGCCTTTTTTCCATCACAGGTGTTCCACCTCTGCCACCGGATGGGGTAACTGTTGATACCAGCAACGGAGTAGATGCCCTAGTATCCTGGCAGCCGGTTACACAGGACATCAATCTCAACCCTTTCACCCCGGATGGCTACATTGTGCTCTATAACGTTACACCTTATGAGGATGACCAGTTCTATAGTGTTCTGGGATCTGGATCAAGCACCAATTTCACTCATCAAGAGGCGGCAGCATCCATGAATAAGGTGTTCTATAAAGTTGTGGCCTACAAGAACTACCGTGGTGATATCGATAATGTGCTTCGGGCAGCTTTAGCCAATCCTGATGCCAAAATCAACCTGGCAGAGTTAAAAGCTGCACTGCGCCACTACAACGTGGGAGGTGAGAAATGAAGCGGATCAACAATAACGGAATCATCATCTTGAAGCTTAATATACCGATAAAAGCCGCTTCCACTCTGAGACGATACAGTCTTCTTCTATGCCTCGCAGCACTGATGACCCTGTTCAGCAACTTCGCCTTTGCCGATACTACCAGTCAGAGGATCACAGACTCAAGTGCCATGGACAAGCTGAGCTTTGCATCCAGTCCCAGCCGTAATACTACCCCGGTGATAAGCGATGTATCTGTCAGCCAGCGCACCGATGGCAGCAAAATCGTGGACATTTACTATTCCCTGTATGATGCCGATGCAGATCACTGCGAGATTGATCTGAAGCTCTCTAATGATGGTGGCACTGCTTTCGATATAATCCCCACACCAAATCTGTTAAGCGGAGATATCGGCGAAGATATTACTTCCGGCACAAACAGACATATAATCTGGAATGCAGGTGCGGAAAGCTATGGCTTGGATGGAAGCTATCTATACCGGGTATATGCGAATGATGGTTTTACTCCATCCATACCGGAAAACTTCATCTTTGTGGCAGGTGGCACTTTTGACAATGGCACTTCCAATGTGACTGTCAGCGGATTCTATATAGACAAGTATGAGCTTACCCAGGCTGACTATCAAGCCGTGATGGAGGATGATACAAACGGGGATGTGCGTGATCCCGACTATCCTGTGACTTATGTCCGCTGGTTTGATGCAATTGCATACTGCAACAAGCGCAGTATACAGGAAGGACTGACTCCCTGCTACAGCTATAATGACGGTACTGACTGGGGTACAAATCCTGATGATTGGCCGGATAATTGGATTGGTTGGGATGATACTCACACCTATGTAAGCTGTAACTGGGCTGCCAATGGCTACAGGCTTCCCACTGAAATGGAATGGATGTTTGCTGCCTCAGGGGGTATCCAGAGCCATGGCTACACATATAGCGGCAGCGATGTGATTGGTGATGTGGGATGGTATCACTCCAACGCCGGTGCGGGTTTGCCAGGTGGGCTACATGATCCAGAGTATGGTATTCACCCAGTAGGCATCAAAGCTCCCAATGAGCTTGGCATCTACGATATGACTGGCAACGTTTTGGAGTGGGTGTGGGACATATATTATGGCAGTTATCCTGCTGGAGCGCAGACTGATCCGCATGGACCTACTTCCGGTACCTACCGCGTGTTGCGCGGTGGTTGTGTGAGCGATATGGAAACCTTCTGCACCGTAATGTTTCGTAACTACAACTATGCGGCCTTCTCGATGGAAGAGTTTGGTTTCCGTTGTGTCAGGGCTTTTCCTTGATTCAGACTGCCGAAATCTCCCGCGACCTAGGTAGAAGAGCTGCATTTAGGAAGGGGCTCTACTTGCTTTGGCAACAATATATTGCCCCCCCTTCCTGGTTTAGCTCTATTTTAGCACTGTATCACTCCATGGTCTCACCATGGTATACGAGCATTACGGGTTGATAAGGTGCTAAAGCTGTGGTGAAGGCAGGAGGAGGACAGGGGGAATAAAACATTAGTCTTTATATTCGCTTGGGCTATATTGTATTTGAAGCTTGATTCATGCCGGAAGGAGAACGCACTTTGGAAAGCTCAGTTCGGCAGGAGAGAGTACCTGACAATGCAAGGAGAATATTTCATGAAAGCTGCTAAACTGCGCGACGGCATCTATTGGGTGGGCGGCATCGACTGGGACCTCAGGAATTTCCATGGTTATCTCACTCAGAGAGGTTCCACGTACAATGCCTATCTGATTATCGATGAAAAGATTACCCTCATCGACAATGTGAAACACTACCTCTGGAACGAGTTGCTGGCCCGCATCAGCGACATCATCGATCCTGCCGATATCGACGTGATCATTCAAAACCACGTGGAGATGGATCATTCCAGCAGCCTTCCCATGCTGGCCAAGCTCTGCCCCAAGGCAACTATTTATACCAACGCAAATGGCATCAAAGCCCTGAAAATGCACTACCGCCAGGAGATGAACTTCACCGAGATCAAGAGCGGAGACAGCATCAGCATCGGCAAGCGCAGTCTGCAATTTATCACCACTCCAATGGTGCACTGGCCGGATAACCAATTCACCTGGTGCCCCGAGGAGAACATCCTCTTTTCGAACGATGCCTTTGGACAGCACATCGCATCATCCGAGCGCTTTGCCAATGAACTCCCCGCCGGCATCGTGATGGAAGAAGCCAAGAAATACTACGCCAATATCGTGCTGCCCTATTCCAAACAGGTGCAGAAAGTGCTGGATGCGGCCGCCCCGCTGCCCATCAAGATGATCTGCCCCAGCCACGGATTGATCTGGACTGAGGATAACATCGGCGATATCGTGTCCGCCTACAAGGACTGGGCGTACAATGTATCCGACCAGAAACAGGCGCTGGTGATCTACGACAGCATGTGGAAATCCACCCAGATGATGGCTGGTGCCATCGCCGAAGCCTTCGAAGAGAGCGGCATTCGGGCCAAACTGCTCAATCTGCAGCTTACTCATATTTCCGATATCATGACCGATATCATCGATGCCCGCTTCATCGCGGTGGGATCACCCACGCTAAATAGCTCCATTTTACCTACTGTGGCGGCGTTTTTATACTATCTCAAAGGGCTATCCCCCAAAGACCGCATTGGCCTCGCCTTTGGCAGCTATGGCTGGGGCGGACAAAGCATTCCGATCCTGCATCAAATCCTGGGCGATCCCAAAGAATGCGGATTTGAGATGCTGGAACCCATCAAACACCAATACATCCCCTCACAAGAGGATCTGCACACCATCAAAGACAATCTGATAAAGCAAATAAAATCAACACTGGAGGAATCATGATCAGCAAAAAGCTGGAAAAAGCAATCAACGACCAAATAAACAAGGAACTCTTCTCAGAGTACCTATACATCTCGATGCAGGCCTGGTTTGCCGCCCAAAACCTGGATGGCATGGCAAACTGGATGGACGCCCAGGGCAAGGAAGAACGCTTCCACGCCATGAAGTTCTTTAACTATCTGTTGGAACGCGGCGGCAAAGTGACCCTCAAACCCATCGAAGGCCCCGCCACGGAGTTCAAGACCCCCATAAAGGCCTTCCAGGCAGCCTTTGAACACGAGCAATTCATCACCAAGAGCATCAACGACCTGATGGATCTGGCGATCAAGGAAAACGACCACGCCACCAGAAGCTTCCTGCAGTGGTACATCGATGAACAGGTGGAAGAGGAAGCCTCTGTGGACAAGATCGTCAATCAGCTAAAAATGGTGGGAGAAAACGGACATGGCATCATGATGATAGATCGTGAATTGGGCCAACGCAGCTACACTCCTCCCGCCACCGAAGAATAAATCTGTTGTGGGGCCTTGATGGTGTCAGGGCCCCTCACCTTTTCCATTGGAGGTTTTATGACGCATTTGGATCCGGACACTTTATATAGCCGCATTTTCAATTCTTCTGTAGTGGCCATTGGCCTTACCGATCTTGAGGGCAGATATCAGCTGGTGAATCCCGCGTGGAGCAATATGCTAGGCTATTCCGCCGAAGAAGCGGAAAAGCTTACCATTCATGATGTAACTCCCCAAGATGACCGCGCCGGCAGCTCGCTGAACTATGATAAACTCATCTCTGGCGGTACCTCCGGCTTACGCATAAAACGCCGTTACCTCTGCAAAAATGGCGACATCATCTGGGCCGATCTGCACGTGAGCGCGATCAGCGATGTGGATGGCCGGATCCTGGGCGTATTGGGTATGTTTGTAAACATCGATCCTCTGATTGCCGCAGAAACCAACCTCAATCACATGAACGACGAACTCAGCAAAACCAATATGGATCTGCAATCCGCCATCGAGAAGCTTAGCCGTCTCGCCCGAAAGGATGAGCTTACCGGGCTCTACAACCGCCGGGAACTGGAAGAACGGTTGGCCAACGAGCTTCAACGCAGTCAGCGTAGTAAACGCGGTTTTGCCGTTGCCATCGCCGATCTGGATGATTTTAAGAAGGTGAACGACACTTATGGGCATGATGCGGGCGATGAAGTGCTCAAAGCCCTGGCGAAAGTGTTGATTGGCGGGATCCGCGTTACTGATACCGTGGGCAGATGGGGCGGCGAGGAATTTCTCTTTGTACTGCCGGAAACATCCAAGGAAGGCGCGCGCGTGGTGCTGGACCGTATCCGCAAACGGGTCAGCGAGATCAATCTGCGCTACCGGGATGTAGTGATTCCCCTCACCATCTCCATCGGGATGTCCTACTGCGAGAGCAAATGCGAAAGGGATTCCATCCTCAAAGAAGCTGATTTGGCGCTCTACGAGGCCAAGCATGCCGGAAAAAACCGGGTACTCTGTTATGTAAGAAAGTAGAAGAGTTTTTCTAAGCTAAAAAAAGCCCGGATCTTTACCCGGGCTTTTTCTTAAGCTATAGTATATTATCCCAGTTGCTTGATCACCGCTTTGCCGGGGAAGTAAGCGGCTTCGCCCAATTCCTCTTCGATTCTCAGCAGTTGGTTGTATTTATCCACGCGTTCGCTTCTGGAGATGGATCCGGTCTTGATCTGTCCGGTATTCATGGCCACAGCGAGGTCAGCGATGAAGGTATCTCCGGTTTCGCCGCTGCGATGGGATACCACACAAGTCCAGCCCGCTTTGTGAGCAGTATTGATGGCGTCGATGGTTTCGGTAACGCTGCCAATCTGATTTAGCTTGATCAGCACCGAATTGGCAAGGTGTTCCTTGATGCCGCGTTTGATCAGCTTGGTATTGGTAACCAGCAGGTCATCGCCCACCAGTTGAATCTTGTCGCCCAGACGCTTATTCATCTGCGCCCAGCCTTCCCAGTCGTTTTCAGCCAGGCCGTCTTCGATGGAGCAGATGGGGTATTTGGCGATGATGCCTTCGTAATAGCTGATCAGTTCATCGCTGCTGAGCATCTTGCCGTCGATGGCATACTTGCCGTCCTTCTGCACAAAGGAAGAAGCCGCAGCATCCAGCGCAATGTAAACATCTTCACCCGGTTTGTATCCGGCTTTAGTGATGGCTTCCACGATCACGATGAGGGCTTCTTCGTTGGACGCCAGATTGGGGGCAAAACCGCCTTCATCACCCACGGAAGTGGCCAGGCCACGTCCTTTGAGAATGGATTTGAGGGCATGGAACACTTCGGCATTCATGCGCAGGGCTTCACGGAAGCTTTTAGCACCCAGGGGCATCACCATGAATTCCTGAATATCCACGTTGTTATCGGCGTGTTCGCCACCATTGATGATATTGCTCATCGGAACGGGTAAGGTAAGCGCATTCACTCCGCCCAAGTAGCGGTAAAGCGGAATATCCAGCTCCATCGCGGAAGCTCTGGCGGCGGCCATGGATACAGCCAGAATGGCGTTTGCGCCAAGCTTGGCCTTGTTTTCGGTGGCATCCAGCTCCAGCATCATCTTATCCAGAGCGGCCTGCTGCATGGATTCCATGCCCAAAAGCTCGACGGCGATTATCTCATCGATGTTCTGCACAGCTTTTAGCACGCCCTTGCCCTGGTAACGGCTCTTGTCACCATCCCGCAGTTCGATGGCTTCGCGTTCACCGGTGGACGCTCCACTGGGCACTCCGGCTCTCGCCATCACGCCACTTTCCAGATGGATATCGGCTTCCACGGTGGGGTTTCCCCGAGAATCCAAAATCTCACGTCCTTTAATGTATATTATCTCAGACATTTTTCCTCCTGTCTTGGCTTTTTTTCTATGCTTGGGCGGGGTTCACTCCGTAAAAAGTAAACCCCGCTATATAAGATACTTAAGTTCTAACGATCAGGCAATGCCGGCAAGCAGATCTTCCAACAGAGTGACACCTTGCTCGATGCAACGCGGGCATTCTCTGTCAAACACTCCTGCTGCCCTGGCTTCAGCCCTTCCTTCAGGCTTGGAAACGTCGATGCCGAGGATATCTTTGCAGTCGGTGTCGCCGATGCTGGAAGTCCAGCGCGCCACTAGTTCCTTGGTCAAGTTTTCTATATGGGCTTTCTTGTCAACATCCACGTTATCAAATCCCTGCGCCAGTCCCAGAGCCATCAAAGCCCCGGTCAAGGCGCCGCAGGTGGCAGCCATTCGCATACCGCCCCCAAAAGCTGAGGCCAGGAGCAGGGAAGTTTCCTCTTTTAGGCCGAGATCTTCCGCGAAGGCACTCAGCACGCTTTGAGCGCAGTTGAACCCCGCATCAAATCTCTTTAGGGCAATATCCACTCTGGACATGTGTATCACCTATTTGAGTACGATGATCTTGCGGATTAGCGGCGTTTGATTGGCACTTTCCACTCTCAGGAAATAGATCCCGCTGCCCACCTGCTTGCCGCGGGCATCCACTCCACGCCACTGATCGCTGCCTTTATCCAGCTTGGCGCTGTAAACCTGCTGTCCGCGCAGATTATAGACCTTCAGTGTGGGCTGATCCATGCCTTTGTGTTCCAATACCAGACCGGTTCCAGCTTTGAAGCTGACCGGATTGGGATAGATGTTCAAGGTCGGCTGCTGCACCAAATCACTATTTGATACGGGGAATTCAAACTCCACTTCTTCGCTATTGATGCTTTGTCCCCCGGCGGTGACAGCTTCCACCCAAAACCAGGCAGGACCGTATCCGGTGACGTCGGGAGCTTGGAAAGTATTCTCGGTAAAATCCACTGTGCCTATGAGATGCTCTTGATTTTCATAATCACGCATATAGACCATGTAATTAACATATTCGCTGCCGTCAGGTGCTGGAGCCTGCCACCAAAAGTCCATGGCAAAACAATCCTCCCCACACACCGGAGCGCCGCTCAAACGGAATACCGGTATGGGATTGGCGCTGCTGGGACGA
This sequence comes from Candidatus Cloacimonadota bacterium, assembly GCA_023392795.1. Classification (GTDB taxonomy): domain Bacteria; phylum Cloacimonadota; class Cloacimonadia; order Cloacimonadales; family Cloacimonadaceae; genus UBA5456. Next base: position 3,937 of record JAEWNJ010000029.1, on the reverse strand, counting down.
TGATATTTCCTCACTACTCCGGGTTCGATCTCCACGACGTCCAGATAGCGATCGGCATAAGCCTGACCGTCATAGGGATACTCGTGCTCAAAACTCATCGCATAGCCCCAGAAGGTCTGGGAGTGGATGCTATTGTCCATGTTGCGCACCAGCAGGCTGAGCCCCGCATCATTGTCGATGTAGCACTGCACCGATCTCTGGATGGGCGCGCCGTTTTCGACGTAATTCTGAATCCAGCTTTCGCCATGAGCCATGTTTTGAATCTTGTTATAGATCTGTCCCCAGCCAAATGTTACTTCCTGCCAGGTGCCATCGGCGTCATAGCCATGTTTGTAGATGTAGCGATAATCACCTTCATCGTAGAAATAGTCCACGCTGTCATGCTGGAAGACGAGGAAGCTGTTATAGACCGGATAAACCTCTCTGCCTTCTATGTTTTGCGCTTCACCGGTGAGCGCCATGTGATACTGCTGCCAGGCATCGATGTATATATCTCCCAGAGAGATGGCTTCGCCCCCGGGGATGAAGTAGTCGAAGTTTTCCAAAGACCCGGCGGCAGCCCAGATTTCACGGGATTCATCCACACCGGTGATGAGAGCGATGAAGTTCACATCAATCTCGCTGGTGATGCTGAAGGGATTTTCCTGCAACACATGACTTTCCACAATTTCCCGGTTTGCCGGATCAAACAGCAGCAGCTTCAGTTCGCCGGGCATAAACTCACTGTAATCATCCGTATCCCAGCTATATGAACCGCTGATCGTGATCCCCGTCTGAGGCTCGAACCAGGGTTCAAAATCCACCGTAGGCAGGGAAGCGCTGTCGCTATGATCCATGATCCCGATCGCGATTTCCGCGGGAGTATATACTCCCCAGTCGTTGTTTTCAGCCTTGATCACGTTCGTCGCAGTGGGATAGGAAGCGCAGACCACTGAGTGCAGGGTGTTGCTTTCGTCGATATTGTTCTGGATCACGTTCTGACCATGGGCCCAGGGGTGGTTTTCCGCCAGATCGCCCAGTACAGGCATGGCATTGCTGGTGATGTAAAAGGCGGTGAAATTTCCTGTAAGTGTGTTTTCGGCAATGTACGGCATCGAAGTGGCTCCACCGATCATCATCCCCGCTCCACTATTGGTGTCTCCGGGGATAAAGTTATTGATAATGATGTTGTTATGCACGATGCCACTGGAGTTCAAAAGGTAGATCCCGGTCAGGTTTCCTTCGATATGGTTAAAGCGAATGGTGGGGTTGATAGCTCCCGCGCCCACGACGTCCCAGGCTGTAATGCCCTGTTTATAGTTGTCGTGAATATAGTTATGCTCGATGATCGGGTTATTCGCTCCGCCGGCGGATTGATTGGCAAGCTGGATCGCCCCGTAATACTGCGTCACGGTACCATTGTAGCGCACTTCATTGTGATGCACCCAGGCATTGCTGTTTTGAGGGATCAGAATGCCGTTTTGCATGGTGTGTTCGATGATATTGTGATGCACGTTCATCGCCGCGGGGTTGCTGTTTCCAATGCCATAGAGATGAAGTCCCCGTTGATTGTAGCTGAAGCGGCTGTAGGATACTTCCATCGGCGAATCCACCGCGTTGATCCCATACTCCGCGTATTCCACCACGATGTACTGGAAATTGCTTTGCTCGCTTTCGTTTTCCAGGCGCAGACCTTTCCAGAGATTGGTGGGAGGATTCTGCGCGTTTTGGAAATAGATGCTGTCGGTCTCGGTACCCACAGCCTGAATGCTGCCCTCGGCATTGATGCGGAAGTTTCCGGTGGCTTGCACCACCACGCCCGGTAAAATGGTCAAAGTACTTCCGGCAGGAATAGTTACGTCGCCCACCAGCATGTGCGGATTGTTGGCTGGATCCCAGGTTCCGGTCTGAGTTCCGCTGATGTCTATCGCGCATAGAGCGCTTAATAGGGAAAGGCAAAAGAGGAAAGTAAAGATATGTTTCATCTCGGCTCCTATATTCGTTTAAGTAAATAAGGTGGAGAAGACCTCTCAGGCCTGCTCCACCTTAATGTAAAAAGCGGGTTAAATCTTACTCGCTGATAGCCTGGACGGGACATGTGGCAATGCAGGCTCCGCAATCGATGCAGGTGCCTTCGTCCACTTGAGCTTTGTCACCTTCCATGTGCAGTGCGCTTACGGGACATACATCCACGCAGGCGCCACAACCGATGCAGGTATCCTTATCAATCTTAACTGCCATTTTGTAGCTCCTTAGTGTTTTATACCAAGACAAATTGCCGCTTGAAATCGGTCAAGCTTTTTTATTGAAACGCTCAAGAGGAGATCCAGAGAGGAGTTTTCCGGTCACCCAGCGTATCTGAAGGCATTTAAACAATGAATGCATGGGGCCACGATCAGCCAGAGGGGATGTAGTAAGTGCAGGTATTCTGAAGTAGCCCATCAGGTCATTGTATTAAAAAGGGGGGGGGTATTGTTCCCCCCTTATGGCCTGAACGCCACTCAAAGGCCACCTGAACTCCACGCGAATCCGGTTCAGGAGGGGTTCAAGTGGATTTCAGGTGGAATCCAGGCTACGAGGGGGGAACGAATGACCATTCCAGATGTGATCAGCGTATATCCTGCACACACCAGCTTACGCTGAGGCAAGCGGGCTGGCATCAGAGCGCGTTATAGCTGCTGGGGTTTAGAACAGACCGGAGATATTGCCATCGGCCTCCACGTCTATCGCTCCGGCGCTGGGCTTTTTGGGCAAACCGGGCATCCGCATGATTTCGCCCGTAATGGGAATCAAGAATCCTGCTCCGCTGGCAATCACGATCTCCCGGACCGTGACCAGGAAATCTTTTGGTCTACCGATCAGATCGGGATTGTCGGACAGGGACTTCTGAGTCTTGGCGATGCAGATGGGCAGTTTATCGAAGCCGTATTTATTGATCTTTTTGAGGTCGGACTTGGCTTCTGCTGAGTAATCCACTTTCTGGGCGCCGTAGATCTCGCTGGCGATGGTGAAAACCTTATCCTCCACGGGGCTGTTCCAATCGTAAAGTCCGCGGTAGTGGCAGACGTCGTTTTCCACCATTTCCACCACCTTCTCTGCCAGTTCGATGCCGCCCTCGCTGCCTTTGGAAAAATACTCCACCACGCTGGCTTCAAAGCCATTTGCCTGCACAAAATCTTTCACGATCTTCAGTTCTTCATCGGTATCGCTGGGGAAGCGGTTGATGGCGACCACGGATTTCATGCCGAATTTATTGATATTTTCCAAGTGCTTTGCCAGGTTGTCCAAACCTTTGGTTACAGCTTCTGGATTTACTTCGTTCAGATCCTTTACCTTCACTCCACCGTGGATCTTAAGCGCGCGCACGGTGGCTACCAGCACAACCGCGTTTGTGCAGAATCCGCCATATTTGCATACAAGATCGAAAAACTTTTCCGCACCCAGATCAAAGCCAAAGCCAGCTTCTGTGACTACATAATCACTCAAGCGCAATGCGGTCTTGGTGGCCAGCACACTGTTTGCACCCTGGGCAATATTGGCAAAGGGACCCCCATGCACCAAGGCTGGAGTGTTCTCTGTGGTTTGCACCAGGTTTGGCTTCAGGGCGTCCTTCATAAGGGCGGCAATGGCCCCTTCGATACCCAACTGATGCACTCGAACGGGTTCGCCATCATAGGTAAACCCTACTGTGATCTTACCGATGCGTTCCTTTAGCTCGTCCATATTGTTTGAAAGACAGAGGATAGCCATGATTTCACTGGCTGGAGTGATGTCAAATCCGTTTTCCCTGGGAAAGCCTTGTTTGCTTCCTCCCAGACCGATCACCACGTGTCGCAGCATGCGATCGTTTACATCCAGCACGCGTTTCCAGGTGATGCGGCGGGGATCAATATTCAGGTCGTTGTCGAAATAAATATGGTTGTCGATTAAAGCAGCAAGTGTATTGTTGGCTGCAGTA
>JAEWNJ010000012.1 GCA_023392795.1 Candidatus Cloacimonadota bacterium | reverse complement strand
TGGGCTACATCGAAGCTCGTGGGGCTTCCATAACCGTATGCGCCGCCATATTCCGTGCTGCCCCAGCTGAGGTTTTCCACCACAATCGGTGGTACGGGGGTATCCCAACTGAGGTGAACATCGCCACTCTGCAGGGTAGCCTGCAGGTTCTCAGGGGGATAAAGCGGTTCACTGAGGTTGATATCCAGAGTGGTAGTGCTATTCGCGCTGATTACCGCATCCAGAGTCTGCTGATAATACCCGTCTTTACGTACACTCAGAGAATAGCTGCCGATATTGATCCCGCTAAAGGAATAGCTGCCATCATCTCCGCTCAGACATGTTCTGCCTGCAATCATCACTTCAGCTTGGGAGATCGGTACAGTGCCTGTAGTCACTACACCTTCCAAATTGCCTTGATAGATGGGATAAAGGCCGAGGATTGCCTCCTGCATTTGCGTGAAGTTATAGGTATCGGGACTGAGGTCATTGAGGTAAAAATAGCCATTAGCGCTACCGCCCCATCCCCAATTGCAATGAAAATGGGTGTTGCTCTGATAGCCGTCGATGATCCAGGCATGTGCGCCGTTGGCTGATTGTCCGCGATACAGGATGGGGCGGCCGGCATTCAGATCCGTGCGCAGCTTTCCAGCCCAAACCGTACTGCCAAAGGTGGACGCAGCAAGATATTCGGCAGAGGGATGATAGCGGAAATTACCTTCCAGGGCATTCACCGCGTGCATCAGATAAGCTCCGCTGCCATCGGGGGCATAGACCGTGTTCACCGCTACCCCGCAGTGGTAAATCAAAGTGGCAATATCGCTGTTTACAGAATAAACAGTATTCGGCATATTTCCCCAATTGTAAGTGGTTCCACCGAAATTGGCATAGACATAGCCGATCCCGGGGAGGGTGTAAGAGTGTGAACCCTGCCCCGTGGTGGGATGCCCCCAGTAGCGCATCACCTGCGCCATGGCAAGCGCCACACATCCTGATGGAGTATGACCTCCGGGACCTGTGCCGCTGGCGGGACACGCGTAATTGTAAGGATAGCCTTGATGCCAGGAAGAGGTGACCATCGGGGCAACGTTCCGATCCAGCTCATATTGGCTGAAATCGTCGTGCTGCAGAGTATCCCAGGATGGATCGCGCTGGGCTTTCGAGCTTTGTCTCAGGGTTGCCATGCCGTTCTGATATTCCTCCAGAATCCACTCCACTGCGGGAGGCAGATCAGCCAGCGATAATGATGCATCCCGGGAATATGCCAGTATCGGAACTGCGCGATCATCAGCGCTCAAAACCACAAATCCCGTCGGTTGATAGCGATAGATGTATAGGTCTGCCTGTTCATCGGCGGAATACAATATCTGAAGTTCATGCCGGGAGGCATTCAGATTGTGGCGGCCAAAGAGCAGTGAATCAGCGATTTTCCCGGCGACGCTGGCAGCAACGGTCTCCGCGCTCAAACCTGCGCATATAAGAACAATCCAGATCGGGATCATTAACCTTTTCAAGCTTTCCCCCTTATACGGGCTTCAAATGTATAGCGAGAGATGAAACATCTTCACAGCGACATCTACAGAGCTAATAAGAATGGTGTCAAGCACAAAATGGATCAACAATCTGCTTGACAGCAATGTTTGATGGAATCAAATGGGGCATAGAAAAGTGTCGGCTCAGCCTAAGGGATTGATCCTGAAGGTTCTTTGCTCGGCTGCTCCATCACCTGGCTCTCGCTGCACCGATGCCGGCACAGAAACTACAAGGATATCGCCACCCATCGTGGTTGCGGCTCACTAATGAACAAAGGCAGGTACTACATGCGTACTTTGATACTGCATTTCAGCGGCACGGGAAACACCGCCTACATCGCCAAAATACTGCAGGGTGAATTTATCGCGCTCGGTTCGCCCTCAGAAATCTTGCCCATGGAAGAGCTTAACCTGGGCAGACAATGCCCCGATTTTTCCCAGTATGATCTCATCGGCATCGGTTTTCCGGTACACGCCATGGACGCTCCGCAAATCGTTTATGATCTGCTGCCGATACTACCTCAAGGCAAGCAGGATTACTTTCTCTTCAAAACTGCCGGCAGCAGTATGCTGCATGGTGGGTCCACCCGAAAGATCAGGGAAGCGCTGGCCATAAAGGGTTGGCATCTGAAGCATGAACAGCTCTACGTGATGCCCCCCAATATGTTTTATACGCAAAGTCCAGCCAAGGTGGCAAAACGCTGTGCAAAGGCTGCAGACCTGGCCAGACAAAGCGTGCAGGATGTCCATTCAGGGATCAGAAAACGCACTCCGGATACATCGCTACCCGGGCTCTGCTACAGCTTTGCCGGGATGGAGAAGCATGATGCCAGGCAGTCCTCACGCCGCTGGTATGCCAGCGATAAATGCACTCTCTGCGGTTTGTGCGCTGCGAAGTGCCCCAGTGAAAACATCCGGATCGAAGACGGTAAACTGGTCTTTGGCGATAGCTGCCTGCTCTGTCTGCGCTGTTTCTGGCTATGCCCTCAAAACGCGCTTAGCCACAAGATTCTCAAACCCTTCCTGCTAAAGCGTAAGTTTACTTTGCCGGATTGAGATACTTTGCGTGTTCCCGGCCCGGCCCTACGCCCAGTATTGTACGGGGCTGAAGACCCATACCCCGTTCACTGTTTCATATCAATGTGGAAACTGTATCACCGTGATATCCAAACCAGCATAATGATGAGGTAAAGAATGACAAAGAGTTATGATGATCTATTCGACTGGCTGATCCAGGCACTTTCTGACAATGATGCCGGCTATTTCCATGCCTTGAAGCTGAAGGGGAAGCCAAAATATCTTCGCCATACCAAAACCTGTAAACAGAGAGTGAGCCGGGCGCAGAATCTGGATGAAGCCCTCACGATATACAGAGACTGGCTGAAATTCTTTCGCGAGCAGCATCTCGCGGTGCTGCCCTATCGTGATCCCGCAAAGCGCACTTCGCAGCCGGATCCGTCTCCGGTTACCCATTGGCCGGAGGTAGCTTGCAGTGAAGAGCTATTGAGAGCAAGGTTGAATGCCCTCTCTGATCCCGGCTTTGAAGGGATATGGTACTCGCAGCCCTATACTGTCGGAATCGTCAAGCAAGGGGCAGAATACCACGGATTTATCATAGATGCGGGAGATTCTCCCTGGCGGCAGCAACAGCTGAAGCTGAAGATAATGCCCGCCGGGAAAGATGGGAGATTTCGGGCTCTTTGCTATCTGCGGGATTACGGCCCCTACCAGGTGGAGGAGGTAGAGCTGCTGGGAAACCATGTTTTGGAACTGGGAAGCTTTCGATATACCCGACAGTACCCCTATTCCCCGGCTCAGGAAGAGATATCGGCATATTATCAGATGCTGGACGCCAGGCAAGCCATACTAAAGCCCCTAAACAAACAAAGTACCCTCCTGTATTTGCCCAGCTTCATACCCGACTTGCAGAATGAGATAGAGGATCTGATCGAGTCCAATGTAAAGCTGCTTTCTCACTCCCGCAATCTCATCATCGATGTGCGTAACAATGGCGGTGGCTCCACCCAATGTTTCCAGAAACTTCTTCCCTATCTATATACGAATCCTATGTCTTGGGTTGGCTGGGATTTCAGATCCTCGAAAGCCAATATCAGTATGTTCCGGCAGTGGGGGGCTTTTGAACCGGATAACGATACGGCAGAAGCAAAAAAAGCAGCCAAAGCTGCTCTCCAAAAGGCAAAAGCCGGCATCGGAGAATTGATCGATCTCTATCCTGAAGAGAGTAATGAGGTTGTTCTTCCCGAAACATTGAAATATCCCCGGCAGATTGCCGTACTGATGAACGGGCGTTGCGCCAGTGCTACCGAAGCCTTTCTCCTGATGGCCCGACAAAGCAGAAAGACCAAGCTGTTTGGCCTCAGATCCAAGGGCTCTTTTGACATTTCAAACATGAACCGGATTGTTTCCCCCTGCAAAAGGATCGAACTGCATTTCGCCATGACGATCAATAAGAATCTGGAACAAACCTCCATCGATGGGATCGGCATCATGCCGGATTTCCTGATCCCCGACTCTATCCCTGAGTATCGATGGGTTCAATATGTACAGGGCATTCTCGAAGCAAAGAACATCTAAATGCCATCTTCTGTCTTGCATGCCACTAACCACTCTCCTGGAATCCTCTTGCCTGCCACGGAAGAGGGTGGCAAGAGGGTGCTTATTGACCGGGAAGCCAGCGAAGCCCGTATGAAGAGAGAATAAAGGTACTTCACCCGATTGACGATGTTACTTCAAAGTCGTAACTGTATGGCTCACTTACAAACTCGGTGGGACAAGTAGGTAAACAAAGAATCATACCATGCTGAGAGGGCTGCCAAACTCCGCTCAGAAGCGAGCTCAAGCTCGCTGTGGCAAGCGGGAGCTTGCCACCCCAATACTGCCACCCTTAGATTCCCACCACTCGGTTTGCAAGATTAGCAACAGTATAAACTAAACCCTAGGAACCCGGCGATAAAAAAACCTCGTGGAGACCCGAGGTAAAAATCGTCATAATTGAGAAGCAGTCAGATCAACCGGGACCGCCGCCGTTTCCATTTCCAT
>JAEWNJ010000071.1 GCA_023392795.1 Candidatus Cloacimonadota bacterium | reverse complement strand
ATGTGTACCAAATGGACTTCTGCAATTTATCCTGATTGGGAAGACTGAAGTCCCAATCGAATATTTCGGTCTGCTTATGCTTGTAACTCTTCTTAAACATGACGTACCCTTATGCATCTTTATTGGTGCCAATAATATACGGTACTACATCATGTCAAGTTATTTCTTGTCATATAAATAAATATGTTTTATGTCAATACTGGGTTTTTGCCACAGAGTCAAAATAGAGAGCATAGGTTTTATTATTAGAGCCATATAAATAGTCTAAACCGCTTATTCTGAAATACATCTATGTTGATTGAGTTCTATCGTTTTTAGTACTTGACATGTATGTTTATCCGATTATATTGAAGATTAGATATACTAAGTTGTTGGCCTCAATTTTTTGTGAACTGAGCTGTTTTTTGATTATGAATTGATCCTGTGGCAGATTCGTTAGTGTTAAATAAGCTTCAAAATAAATCCATCATTGTGATGGTAAATAACCATCACATAAGGAGTTCAAAGTGAAGAAGATTGCTTTAGTATTGTTGTTGTCATCTGTTATCTTAATGCTCTTAGCAGCATAATTTGTGCCGGGGAACATCGTTTTTCATTCAAAAGTGCCTATTACAATAATTCAATCTGAACCCACATTAATTACTGATCAGACTTGGTTCAATGACAAGGTTGCGCAGTTTAAAGTATCAAAAGTAAGATTATTAGGTGAAGATTTTATTCCTTCAAGCATATTGGCCACAAGGCTATTCTATGTCGCAGTATTTGATACCGTATATCAAGTCCAAGATGTGGAATCAAGCTTTGATACTGAAATTAACGTAAATTGGTCTGAACCAAATTATATCTATCAACCATTTATAGCATCGAATGATGTTTGGGCTGAATCTATGTGGGGTTTGGATAAACTAGCCTTACAACAGGTTTGGAACCTTGGAGAGTATGGTGACTCGAGTATAGTCGTTGCGGTTTTAGATACTGGAATTGATCTTGGATTGAATAATTACCAAATGCCTCATCCAGATTTATCGGGTAACATATGGCAAGAAAGTCAGGGAGCTTATGGGTATAATCCTTACTATTTTGAAGCTGATGATCCATTGGAGCATGACCATATTCCTCATGACAGAACTGGACATGGCACACATGTGTCAGGAACAATAGCAGCAGTGAACAATAACGGTGCTGGTGTAGCAAGTGTTGCTGGAGGGTGGCGGACCAGTCAAATACCTGGATGTAAAATAATGCCTATAAAATGTGGAACAGAGTCAGCAATATATAATACAGCAATCTATAATGGCTTAATGTATGCATATTTAAACGGAGCCAGGGTTGTTAACATGAGTTTTGGAGGGTTATCCACATCAGAACTTCAATACAATGCCATACAAACTTTGTACAATGATCCATATCAAGTGGGTAACAAACCAATAATGATTGCAGCTGCTGGAAATATTAAACCATATGAAGGACCTTACAGTGTTTACGGTGATAGTTGGGTTTTTCCTGCACGTTATGATGAAGTTATATCAGTTTCTGCTTCAGATATTGAAGATGTGAAAGCAAGCTATTCATGCTTTGGTTCTCATGTCGAAATTACAGCACCGGGAGGTACTGGATACCTTAATCCTCAAAATCAAGATACAGCTATTGTATCCACATCACCGATGGATACTCAATTTTTTTATTATGACGATGAAGGTAACCTATGGCCATCTGGTTATGCCTTCACTTCAGGTACATCAATGGCAGCGCCTCATGTCTCTGGAGTAGTGGCATTAATTTTAAGTTACTATCAACATAATAACATTACCATTTCAAATGAGGAAGTTAAACAACGGCTGTTAGGGACAGCAGATGATATTTATGGGGATAACCTGATTTATGCAAATGAATTGGGTGCAGGAAGGTTAAATGCGTATAGAGCATTGACTGAAGAACCACATCCATCAGTTCAGGTCTCGGACTTTAAAATAAATAACCAGTACCAATACACCATTGACTATGCACATAATCACGTATATAATACTACGCTTGAAGTATCCTCGACAGCCATCAACAACGTTTCAATAGCGTTAAGAAACTTATGGATAAATGCAGAAAATGTTATCGGCAACCTTACATCCGATGATCCATACGTTACTGTTTCATACGGAAGTGGACTAGATCATTCTATATGGGGTGACATTGGTTCTAACGTCTCAATATATAATTCTATCCCGATTTTCCTCCGAATAACTGATGGTCCTTCACGGCAAATCAATTTTGCCTTGTCAATCAGTGGTGATAATATGCCCCTAAAAACCATAGATTTTCAACTGCAAGTGAATAATATCTATGGATCTGTAACAGATCTACTCGAGCAAGGCGAACAAATTCAACAACATAATGTATGTAAAGACATTAACTTTGATGGATTTGATGAGATTGTCATGTTTACAAATTTAGGTCAGATATTCATAGTAGATTCGAATAATGGAGGGCGTATACGTACAAATAGAAAAATGGAATGTCCACCGGCGCTTGGCGACATTGACTCTGATGGAGAGTATGAGATTGTATGCGGAACAGCTGATGATGCGGATGTTAATCATGTTGTCAACAATGATGTATTGGTCTACAAACCCGATGGAACCCTTGATTACCATATTAGCGTAGAGGGTAAGGTCAATAATATTACTCTTGAAGATGTAAACGGCGACGGACAATTAGACATCATTGCTGGATTGAGAAAGGATCAAGATAATTATGGAATAGACGGACTCGTCGTGATAAACACCATAACTCAGCAAAGTTACATCTATAATACAGGTTACCGCGTACAAAGCAGCTTGTCAGTTGGAGATGTTGATAACGATGGTTTTAATGAAATCGCATTAGTATGTAAGAACCAATTTAATCTTGGTCAACCTATTCAATATACCCCATTATATTTGAAAGTGTTCGATGTTTCAAGTGATTTTTTGGCAATAACAGAGGTTTTTAATGCAATCCAAAATGCTACTTCTGATGATGAGTTAACTGGTAATCCAGTAATTGCCGATTTAGACTCAAACGGTACAAAAGAAATACTTTATTCTTATAGTACTAAGCTACCATCTGGATTCGACTCCAATACTATGGCTTATTCATACGGAAACACTGCGCCTATTTGGTTACATGCACAAAACTCAACTGAAGGGCAGATGATTATGAGCGATATTATTATCGGAGAGTTCAATGATCTTAGCCAAGGTTTAGAAGTGTTTTATATTTCCAAAGATATCGTTTTGCTGTCCTCTCAAGGCACAAATTTGTTTATCCAACCGCATATACTTAGCAATACAAGCCCGTTTATCTTATCTTTCGATTATGACAGTAATGATGTAAATGACTTTGTTGTAATCGATAGAAATGGATTTAAAGTACTTGATCAGAGTCTGAATCAGATCCAATCATTCGGGTTACAATTGGGTTCGGATTATTTTAACGGAGCATCATTTATCAAAACTGGGTATAATAGCACTTCGATGGTTTTAACATCATCAAAAGGCCAGCCAATGCTTTTCCCTGCAGTTTATAATCCTGACACCCCGTCATTTTACCGACAACATTTATTTAACTCACGTCATACGGGGTGCTATTCTCAACCTGTTCCAGATCATGTTAGACAAAACTATACCATAAAACATGATGTATATTTAGAGTATGATTTTGTTATCGATAGTCGAATTAGTATACAACCAGGGGTACACATTGTTGTTGATCCTCAGAAGAATATTACTGTGATAGGCGAACTGAATGCCATAGGTGCAGAAAACAACCATATACAGTTTCGAGGAACATGTTCTTCTTCTACTCCCGGTTATTGGGGTGGAATAGACTTTAGAAATAACAGCAAATCAACGTTGAGTTACAATATGATTGAAAACGCCAAATATGGATTGCTTTACCAGGAGTTCGGTAAACATAATCTTATTAAGAGCATTCTAACTAATAATAGATATGGAGTAGGCATATATAATGGATCACCTATATTGTACCGGAACAACATATACAATAATGCACAGAGCGGAATTTGTTTATTTCATGATTCTTCTCCATACATGGGCCTATACTCTCCTGAGCGATCGGGAAAAAATGCCTTGTATCAGAACCCAACAGGTCTATTTTCACACAGATCAAATCCTTTACTGAGAGAAGGACATAATGATTTCGACAATGATGTTTGGAATATTTTTACTGAGGAAACCCACGCGATTTCTGCTGAATTGAATTGGTGGGGTTCATCACAAAGTATAGAGTTTGAAGATAAGTTTAATGAGCCGCAAAACATTCTTTACAATCCTTGGGACATCAACCCAAACATTTTAACAGATCCAGACCCTCAAATTGTATTCAATAATGCAATTCAGCTTATGCTTGAAGAACAGTATTCCGAAGCTATACCTTTATTTCTACAGGTACTTAATGATAGTGTAGAATCAGAGGAAGATTATATTTCAGTTAAGTCGCTACTACTCTGTTATGAGAAGACAAGTAATCTCGTGACGTACGAATCCTATCTTCAACAACAATTATCAGGATCACCTTCTGAATCAATGCGAAAATGTTTCGAAGAATGCTTAGCATTAGTCAAGAGGTTATTGGAGCAATATAACGTTGCTATAGCATATTATGAAAACATTCTCGACAATGACCCTCCAGCCGACCTCTATGCTTATGCTGTTATTGATATTGGTAACACATATTTAGAATCAGACAACAAGGCTAGTGGAAAATATAGTGATCTTAGACCAATTTCTTTAACCGAGCATCTGATAAATTCACGCAGACTTCTGGAAAGCTTAGTGTCTATTGATTACTCTAACAGCACCAATAATCCAGTTCCTCCGCTTATACTGTATCAAAATTACCCAAACCCGTTCAACCCAACAACCACAATTCGTTTTTTCAATCCCAATGATGCAAACGTGGTGTTAACCATATATAACATCAAAGGTCAACAAATTAGAACACTTGTGAATGATAGTCTACAAAAAGGTGTGCACACATATGTATGGAACGGGATTGACCAAAACAACAAGGCGGTTGGCAGTGGGATTTACTTCTACAAAGTTACTTGTGGCACGTTGAGCGATGTGAGAAAATGTATTCTGCTGAAGTAAAGAAGAGTATTAAGGTGGGGGATACCCCCCACCTGTATGTTATTGATGTGCTTCAAACATGTACTAACTTGCTTTATAGCATGTCTTTACTGGCACTTATTTTTACCATTATAATAATTATTCCTTATAATCTGTTAGCACAGGTTAGGTATACAGAAAATGTACCGTGTATGAATACAATTGATGGAGTTATATGTTATGATCAAAATGGGAGTGTTCTGCTTGTTACTACAAACTATGGAACTTATCGGCCTGGCGATGGTTGGAGTGAGATTTGGTTTAGCACGTTTGCAGAACAAGGGTATACTTCGTTTTTGACTCCAAGTAATCCACAAGGATACCAAATCATATCAGCAAATTATTATTGTTATGTCAGCGGATGTTGGGGAGACGACATTCATTATAACTATCCTGTCTTTCAAATGCCCTGGGAAACAATAAATCCGGCTCTACTTCTAACTCATATTGATTATGGGTCAAGCTTGGATTCATCTGATTTGAATCCTATCCTATTGCATCAACCAATACCAATAGCCAATTCATATACACCTGGATGGAATTCTACAGATATATTAACTATGTTGCTTGATGATATTCAGAATAATCGAGTTTACTCTCAATATATGCTCTCACTCCAATACAATTCTGATTGGGATGTTTATGATGATTGCGTTGTCGTTCATGCAGCAGGATTTCCTACTAGTCCTTATATTCTAATCGAATACGAGTACATACCAACCCCTCCAGTTATAGAGCATGAACAGCTAGCATCAATCTCTAATGAACTGTTGCCAATGACAATGTCAGCGACAATAACCGACGATACAGGGATATCATCAGCATCTCTAACATACAAGATTAATAATGAAACAGATACTACAATAGCTATGGAAAATACGGTTGAAAACCTGTATGAGTGCATTATCAATCCAGTCCTTCCCTCGTCAGGTGGGCATTTTTATTATAAAATCTGTGCCAATGATTTAGACAATAATACATCTGCAGTACCTGATTCCGGCTGGTTTGATATAGAATTTACGCCAACATCAAATGATGATCCTTCAGCACCGAGTACTATACACGATAACCTTAGAATTTACCCTAATCCATATAGTGCATCCTGCACTATAGAGATATTTGATAAGTTATCTCTTGATAATACGATTAGCATATACAACATAAAAGGGCAATTAATAAAAAGAATCATAGCTACTTCAGATATTAACGGTAGTCGGTCTGTTTCATGGAACGGTGATGATAGTTCTGGAAACCAAGTTAGTGAGGGTGTTTATATAGTGCAAGTTGTTAATAATAAGGGAATATATGCTGCAAAGTTACTCAAGATAAAATAGTATCATAAGGTCGGAAGAAAAGCCCGGGGCATCCTGGGCTTTTCTATTGGATGATGGTTCCAATAATTTGATCTATCCGAGTCTGAAGATCGATGGTTAGCGCTAAAGCTGTAACCATCCGGCAATAATGGATGGGATCGGTAAGGCTCATGCCCTTTCAGTTTTCAGATATTCATGCAGCAACTGATAACTTCCGATGTAGTATTTCTATAGATGTGGTTCTTTGCGTTCAGTGGTGAGTTTTCCCTTGACCTGAGATGAGCAGGCAAATGTATATGATCTATTGAGAAATCAAGCTGACTATAACTATGCATGTTACTATCTCTAAAAGGAATAGATATTATGGCGGAAGCAATATTCAAACAGTACCTTGCCAATCTGCAAGCCACTCTAAACCAGGGTGATGCCCGGGAAGAGAGCTTTTATGAGCACATCAAGACCCTGCTCCTGCATTATGCTGAGTTAACGAATAAGAAAAAGCCGGATATCACCATTCTACCCAAAGCCACTGAAGCCGGGAATCCGGACTTCCGGGTGTGGGATGGCAAGAACCATATAACTGGATACATAGAAGCCAAAGCCCCCAGTGTGTTTCATCTTGACCAGATCGAAACCTCCGAACAGTTGAAACGTTATCTGAAAGTCTTTCCCAATCTTATCCTGTCTAATTTCTATGAGTTCAGGCTATATCAGCACGGTACTATGATTTGCACTGCCATGATAGGCAGGGCAGCCAATGCCATTACATTGCATAAAACACCTCCTCTGGAACAGGCAGAGCAGTTTAGCTACCTTTTAGAACGATACTTTGCCTTTTCGCTGCCTGCCATAGATAATCCCAAGTCACTTGCCAAAGAGCTTGCCAAGCGCACCCGCTTCCTGCGAGATGAGATTATCACCATCGAACTGGCAGAGGAAGAGAGACAGGGCAAGAAAGTCCTGCTGGGCTTCTATGATTCTTTCAAACGATTGCTGATCAATAAACTGACCCATGAGCAGTTTGCTGATCTTTATGCCCAAACACTCACATACGGCATCTTTGCTGCCCGCACCAAGTCTGAAGGAGAATTCAACCGTGAATTGATTTACAAGTACATACCCAATACACTCGGAGTGCTGAAAAGCATCTTTAAGTTTATCTCTTATGACGAACCGCCCAAAGCACTCGAGGTCTTGATAGACGACATTTCTGAAATCCTCTGTGTGACGGACATCAAAAAGATACTGCATGCCTACTACAAAGAAGGCAAAGGCAGCGACCCCATCATCCATTTCTATGAGACTTTCCTCTCTGAATACGACCCGACCCTGAGAGAAAAGCGGGGAGTATATTACACACCTGAACCTGTGGTGCGCTACATCGTCAAATCTATCCACAGCATCCTCAAATCTCATTTCAACCTGAAAGACGGACTGGCAGATAGTGCAGTTACTCTGCTTGACCCGGCTGCTGGTACCCTTACCTTCCCTTCCGAAGCCATCAAACTAGCAGTGCAGGAATACTCCGGCAAGTATGGCTCTGGCAGTATCAAACAAATGATCAAGAATCACATTCTACCGCATTTCTATGCCTTGGAACTGATGATGGCTCCTTACACAGTAGGACATCTGAAAATCAGCTATCTGCTGGATGAACTGGGTTATCAGCTTACGGTTGATGAGCGCTTCAAGCTGTATCTCACGAACACCCTTGAAAAGGATTTGCCTGCTCAAATCGAGACTCCATTTACCCACGAAATCACAGAAGAGTGCCTGCTTGCCAATAAAGTCAAACAGGAGGAGCCGGTGCTGGTGATCCTCGGTAATCCGCCTTATAGTGGAATGAGTGAAAACAACAACCCCTGGACAGAACAACTGCTCAAGCAGGATTTAGATGGGGCTACCAGTTATTACAAAGTGGATGGAATGCCATTAGGAGAAGCAAATCCCAAAATGCTGCAGGATGACTATGTGAAGTTTATCCGCTTTGCTCAGTGGAAGATTCAAAAGGCAGGCAAGGGCATCGTGGGTATGGTAACGAACCATAGTTACATCGATAATGCTACCTTTAAGGGCATGAGACAAAGCCTGATGCTTACCTTTGACCAAATCTATGTCTTGGATTTGCACGGCAACAGCACCAAGAAAGAAACCTCTCCCGATGGGAGTAAAGACGAGAATGTATTTGATATCAGAACAGGGGTTGCCATCCTGCTCATGATTAAAGACGGCTATGCAGAAAAGAGATTCTATCATGGAGATTTGTATGGACTTCGGTCTGCCAAATACGACTGCCTGAATGATAGCAGCATTGATAGCTTTGAATATACGTTAATCCAGCCCAAGCAGCCTTTTTATCTCTTCAAGCCATTATCTGACGACAATATCCATTACTTGGACTGGGATAAAGTCAATGAGATATTTCCTCTTAACAGTGCCGGAATTCAAACTGCAAGAGATAACCTGACTATCCAGTTTGATAGACAAATTATGCTGAACACTGTCAATCAGTTTGCTAAACTTGATGCTGAGACTGCTCGGCAGGCTTACGAACTGGGCAAAGATTCAAGAGATTGGAAAGTTGATTTAGCCCAAAAGGACTTAAAGGAATCAGGACTTGGTTCTGATAGTATAAATCCCATTCTCTACAGACCCTTCGATATCAGATATACTTACTATACAGGCAAGTGTAGAGGATTTCATAGTATGCCGAGAAATGAGGTCATGCAGCACATCAAAAACGACAATCTAGGGTTAATTCTGGGTAGACAGGGCCAGGTGGTAGGTTCTGGTTATTTATGGAACTTGGCTTTTGTTTCTGCAAGTATGATTGATTATAATGTGTATTATCGGGGTGGTGGTGTGTTATTGCCATTGTATCTTTATCCTGATCCGCATTCAGATGACCTCTTTGCTACACAGGAAACGCAGGTTAATATCAAACCGGAATTACTTGCAGAATTCGCAAAGCAGGACATCTCGGCAGAAACCATCTTCTATTACATCTATGGTATCCTGTACAGCAATATCTATCGGGATCGTTATGCCGAATATCTCAAAATTGACTTTCCCCGTATCCCCTTTACGAAAGACACACAGCTTTTCAAACAGATGGCAGGATATGGCAAAGCAATAGCAGATTTGCACCTGATGCAGAGCAGCGAACTGGACACTCCTATTGCAAAGTACCAGGGTAATAGCGATAACGACAGAGTGGAACATGTAAGCTACGATGTGGCTCAAGGACGCATCTATATCAATCAGGATAAATACTTTGAAGGCGTCAGTCAGGAAATGTGGAGTTATCACATTGGTGGTTACCAAGTCCTGCACAAATACCTCAAAGACCGCAAAGGCAGAACTATGGACAACCCTATCTACTATTGCCGGATTGTAACAGCTCTCAGTAAGACAATGGAATATCAGGCTAGGATAGATGAGATGTATGATGAAGTGGAAAAGGATTTGATGGCAGTCGACTAAGTTAGCTTACTACTTCCGTAGTCGTCCTACACTTCCAATGAAATGGCGGAAACGGCGTATGCGCTCCGGAGACACCCACCGGGTTCATCTCTGAGTCGAATTCAATCTGCTCGTCTTTGATCCAGGGTGCAATGGCTTTGATATATTCCCGGGCATCATCCAAGCTGTTTGATTTGGTATCCAGAGCCATGAGGTTATCCATCACTTCAAGTGCATCGTTCAGGGGATAGACCTTGTCTTGGGCTGCCAATGCCCGGCAGATATCACTGGTGCGATCATCCAGGATAACCACGAGCTTGTAGTATCTGGCTTTGGCTTTCTTGTAGCCTTGCAGCCTTCCGAACTCCCTGATTTTGAGGGCAGTATGCTCTGCCAGTCCTTGCCAATAATGAGATGAGCGGTTGGCGAGGTCATTGAACTGATCTTTGAGAGTATCGGCAAGCATCTCCTTGGTATAACCTTGCTCAATGGCTTTAGTGAGTGTATCTGCGAAGTTCTGCCGGACATCGGCTTCAAAGTGATTACTGATCCAGAACAACTGCTGCTTCTGAATAGTGGATGATAGGTGCTGATCCTCGATGCCCCAGAGCCCGATGCTGGTCTTAGTCGGAGCTTGAACTTGGGTATCTTTGAATCCGAGCCGCACACAGCGGTCTATTATCGCCTTGGTGGGCTCATTGACCAGTGCTGCGACCTATCTCCCAACTGAGTATTGATGATGCTCATAAGCTTATCTATTGAGCCATTGTTGAACTTCTCGGCTCGGGGCATATTACTCAACATCTGGATGGCAAGTCGGGTAGCATCTCTGATCTCGGTCTTCCAGGCATTATTGAGGACCCGGTAATACTCAAGCATGAGCTGATCATAGTAGTTCATCAGAAACTGAACCTCCGGACTTTGACTCTGTTCCCGCCAATATCGTATTCCGAGAAGCGTTCCAAGCATCCGGCAAGAGCATCACAGCCATCGATATAGCCATCAGGATAGGTGAGGAATTGACTGATCAGGGTTGGTGTGTCTTGACCTTCAGGAAAGAGCACCTTGGCTGTCTCGATAATGGTCTCGGTTCTCTCGATACGCAGGTTCTTGTTATCTTTGTTATCTATACGCTTGATTCTGTGCGATATAGGTGGCAGATGGTTATCAGTTGCCCACCTATCGAAGTCGGCAAGGATGCGAGCTTGACCATAAGTGGTTTCACAGGCTGCTCGGGCTTTTACTCGGTATATTCGATCCAATTCTTGATAGGCATCGTAGTAATATCTGAAGAACTTGGTATTCTCAGTCTGCCTCATCCAGACATGGATCACATAGAATCTATTACCATCATAGCCAATGGAGATGACAGCCTTGTAACAGCCCTTCTCTCCCCAGGCAGGATCGGCGTAGAGCCAGACCCGTTTCATCAGAGCAGGTTCTGGCGGGGCTTTTCGTGCATTTGTTACACTTAACGAGGGGCTCCGCAACGCTTAAGCACCCTCGCTATAAATAGTGTCGCCCTTGGCGGGGCTCTTGGGGTGATGTGCTGCATCTCTATATGTCAGTCATGAGGAGAGTCAGTTCCGTCAGCCAGTCAGGTTTCCATCCACACCCTTCGTTGTTCATTCTCCTGCGCAGCGGATTTATGATTGTCTCCGCGTTATCCGCGTAATCCGCGTGCCCAAAAAACCTGTCTCCATCACTGAGCATGAACCCCCAATTCTCAATTCTCCATTCAATTCCCTCAGGTTCCCATCTATGAAGGCTGTACGAAAAATGGGGGGTTACCACTAGATTTTTCCCTTGACTCCAATCCCTTGTTTAGGGTATGGATACAGAAAAGGAGAAAGAAACATGTGCGGTATTTCCGGAATCTATTGTTATCAAGCGGATAGAAGCGTCGATTTTGCCTTGCTCAAAGGCATGACCGATCGCATTGTGCATCGTGGACCTGACGATGAGGGATACCTGCTGGCCGATGTAACAAGCGGGAAGATATACAGTTACTGTGGAGAGGACAGTCCTGGCGAGTTAAAAGGGCATATGTGCCTTCATCAGCGAGAGGATGTTGCTCAGCTTGGTTTTGGTTTTCGCCGTTTACCCACTCTGGAATTGCATGAAAGCGGTCATCAGCCTATGTATGATAGAGAGCTTGGCCTGGCGATTATCTTCAATGGCGAGATCTTCAATCACCACGAATTGAGAGAAGAGCTACAGACAAAGGGCTACCGGTTCTTTTCCCATAGCGATACGGAAGTGATCATCAAGGCATACCACGCCTGGGGTGAAGACGCACTCAAACGCCTGAACGGGATGTGGGCTTTTGCCATTTGGAACATTAAAGCGCGTAAACTCTTTTGCAGCCGCGACCGTTATGGCATCAAACCCTTTTATTATGCAATCCAGGAAGGCGTGCTGTATTGGGGCTCGGAAATGAAGCAATTACTGCTATGCCCGATCCCCAAAACGCTAAATAAAGCGATGATCCACCGCAGTTTGAAGATCAATGCCCTGATGGTGTATGATGACGAAACCTATTGGCAGAGCGTACATTGCCTCTTGCCGGGGCATAAATTGATCGTTCAGAATGGGAAGATAGAGATCTCGGAGTACTACCATCTGGATATCGAAAACTTCGAGAAAAATCCCATCTCCTTTGACGACGCGGTGCAGCAATATCGCGAGCTGTTCCTTGATTCTTTGAAGCTGCAGACCCGAAGCGACGTGGAAGTGGCAGCTTCTCTATCCGGCGGGATGGATTCCAGTGCCATAGTTTGCTCTGCCCAAGCCCTGCTGGATTATCCCATGCAGACATTTTCCACATATTACGATGATGATCCGGCCCTGGATGAACGTAAATGGATTGCCAGGATTGCCCAGCACACCGGAGTGAATACCCACTACATCGCGCCCACAGCCAAAAATGCGATTGATTGGTGGGATCACGCTACCTATCTGAACGATTTGCCTCTTGCCTCGGGCTTTGTTTCGCAGTATGCGCTGATGAAAAGCACGCACGAGCAAGGGATTAGGGTGCTGCTCTCCGGACAGGGCTCGGACGAGATCTCAGGTGGTTACCGTCACGCCACCTACCGCTACTATGCCGACCTTTTGCGAGGGCTGCAATTCTCCCGCTTCTACAGAGAAATACCTGCTTTTATGGACAAAAGCATCAGCCGCAGTCTGGGTAACATCGCCAAGATCGGGCTCAGCACCTTTGCCCCGGAATCCAGGCTCTACAATCTGGAATTCAAGGCTTATCGCTTTGAACCCTTTAGCGATGACTTTATCGATCAGGCTAATGCCCAAAGCGGTGACGGTATCCTCAGCCATATTCACGATATTGAGGGCTCTCGACTAACTAATTTCCTGTATAACATGATGCGCAACACATCAATCCAAACCCTGCTACATTTCGAAGACAGAATGAGTATGGGAAATAGCGTGGAGGGCAGAGTTCCCTTCCTGGATCACCGTTTGGTGGATTTTGTGTTTAGCCTCCCCTCAGAGTACAAAATCAAGCCCCCATACCGAAAAGTGATACATCGCGAAGCTATGAAAAGTTGTGTGCCCGAAGCGGTTGCCCAGAGGAAAGATAAGGGCATCTTCTCTTCCCCCTTCTACAGCAAATGGATGCGGGGTGAATTGAAACCCTTTGTCCAGGAAATCATCCACAGCCCCCAGTTTCGCAATCGCGGAATCTGGAATGTGACCAAAATCCACGACAAATGGCAGGGCTACCTGGCCGGGAAAGATCACAACGCCGAAATGCTCTTCAATGTGATCGCTCTGGAGGTCTGGGCCCGCCAATTTATGTGATATCGAGGAAAGCATGAAAAAATACCTCCTGCTAATACTGGTACTGCCGCTGCTGCTTAGCTCCTGCAAAATGCTGTTCAAAACTCCTGAAGTTGAGAGCATTCACGATGTAAAGCTATTGTCGTTTTCCCCCGACCGCACAGAAGTGCAGATCTCGGTGATAGTAAACAACCCAAATAACTACGAGATCCATCTGAACTCCCTGAAGCTGAATCTGCTGGACAAAAACCGGATTCGCGTGGGTACCGCAGAAATGAAGAGCAAGATCGATCTACCAAAGAAGAAGAGCATAAACGTGGATATCACAGCTCAATTGCAGACCCGCCCGCTGATCAAAAGCATCAGCAATCTGAATCAGGACGTATTGTTCTTTATCGGGGGTAAAGGTGACGCCAAAGCTGTGGGAATCTCCAAAAGCTTCGAATTTGAAGAGCCTTACAAACTATCGCTGAAGGAGCATCTGGAGACTTTAATGCCCAGGTTTACCGCCTCAGGACAGGACATCTTCAAGCTTACCCGTACCTATGTGGACGATCTGGGGCTTAGTAAATCCGTGCTAAACGCCGATTTCATCCTGATGAATCCTTACGGTTTCAGCTTCAATTTCAAGGGTTTCCCAGCGAAAATCTATATCGACGGCAAAGAAGTGGGACGCGGGCAATTGAAGAATCAGCTAAGTTTCAATGAAAATGTGTTTTACAAGGATGGCACCATGAGCTTTGAGCTCTCCAACCTCAAATCCATCGTGGGTGCAGCCAAAGGGGCCTTCAAAGGTGAAATTGCCTACACTGTGAAAGGCACCGTAATCCTGGACGCGATGGGCATGGAGCTGAAAAATCCCTATGAGTTCAGCGGACAAATCCCGGTAAGCATCTGGGATCTGCTGCTTAATTAGGGTCAAGCTAAGCGGCTGCGGAGCAGCGAGATGGGCACCTGCGGTGCGATATGGGCTGTGGAGCAGCGAAATGGGCACCTTCGGTGCGATATGGGTTCTTGGCGGGGCTATAGCAATATCGACAAAATGTTACAATTGAAGCGTGAAATCCCAAAAACCCGGAAAAAAAGCCTTGACGTAAACTGCCATCCAAAAAATCATGCAAAATCTTAGAAAAACCTTACTTATAATCACAAGGAGAAATAATGGTCAAGCTGAGACTGAGAAGGATGGGAGCAAACGACCAGCCCTTTTACCGCATAGTGGCGGTGGATTCCCGCGTAAAGCAATGCGGAAAATACATCGAGTGCGTTGGTTGGTACGATCCCAAGCCAAACCCTTCAAAAATCAATATTGAAACAGAGCGGGCGCTTCACTGGCTCTCTGTAGGCGCACAGCCTACTGAAACAGTGCGTTCACTCCTGCGTAAAGCTGGTATCCTGCAGATCTGGCACGAACGCAAAATCGAACAAGCTAAAGCTGAATAAGAACAAGAAAACCGAGGTGAAGCATGAAAGATCTCATTGAATTCATGGTTAAAGCTCTTGTGGACGATCCCAGTGAAGTGTCTATCACCGAGATAAACGGCGACAAGATTACCCTTTACGAACTTCGTGTAGCGAAAAGTGACATTGGCAAAGTGATCGGAAAACGCGGGCGCACAGCCGGCGCAATTCGCACCATCATCAATGCGGTTTCTACCAAACAAGGGAAACGAGCTGAGCTGGAAATCATTGAGTAAATGACGGCCCCTCACCTTATCGGAATAGGCAGACTGGGTGGACAGGACGAAAATGGCTGGCATCATGTGATGATAAAGCCCGGATACCGGGACAGCTTCGATCACATTGATGACCTGTATTTGATCTTTGAACAAGATAGAGTGTTTTACGTAACTATCAGTGATAGGAAAGAGCGAGATAAAAAGACTTGGGTGAAGTTTGCCGAAGACGGCATTGCCGCCGAGCGCAAGCTGCACCGCGAGGTGATAATCGCGATCGATGAATCCTCTGAAGAGGACGAGGAAGAAGAAAGCCTTTTGGGCAGGGACGTGGTGTATGATGGCCTCCTTCTGGGCTGCGTGGTGGATGTATTCTACAACGGAGCACAGGATGTATTGGTGATCGCCACTGACCTCGAAGAAGATTTGCTGGTGCCCAGAGTGGATTACTTTCTTTTGCCCCAATCCAGGGATTCCGACGTGATCAATCTGCAGAACATGGACGAGCTGTTGTTGACCGCAGGGATGCGAATTTCCGACGGCGCACTAATCAGGATGGAAGATGAAGATTGAGGTCTTGAGCCTCTTTCCGGAATGCTTCTCATCGTTTTTAGCCAGCAGCATCGTGGCACGAGCCATTGGCAAACAAGCTCTGGAAGTGGGTTTGCACAATATTCGTGATTTCGCGGGAAATAAGCACCGGCAGGTGGATGACTACCCTTATGGCGGCTTTGCCGGTATGGTGGGCATGATCCAGCCTTTGTGGGACGCCTTGGCCAGTGTGCTGAAGGATGCTCCCGCCCCAGTGATCTATTTCAGTCCGCAAGGTCGTCCACTAAAGCAGAAGATATTAAACGATTATGCCTCAATGTCCCGCGTGGTGCTGATTTGTGGTCACTACAAGGAGATCGATCAACGCTTTCGCCGCTTGGCGGTGAGCGATGAGATCTCGATCGGTGATTATGTGCTCAGCGGAGGTGAATTGGCAGCGCAGGTCTTCATCGATGGCGTTGCCCGTTTGTTGCCGGATGTGCTTAGCGACATCTCCAGCGCTCAGACCGATTCTTTTTATGGCTCAGGTTTAGGATTCCCATGTTTTACCCGGCCCCCGGAATTTATGTCCCAGGGTGTGCCGGAAGCCCTGCTAAGTGGCAATCATGCCAGGATCGGGGAATGGGCAAAGACTGAAGCTGAGCAGCTCACTAGGGTACGCAGACCGGATTTACTAAAACAGAACCGAAAAGCGAAACATTAGCTCTTGCGCGAAGCGCAGGATACTGATTACCAATCAGGAAAGCTGATACCTGATAGATATATTTACGAATTGCGGAACTTTATTTCTGCCTCGGGAATACTGAGGGGCCGAAAGCGCGAGCTGTTACACGGCTATTTTGAAGCAAGTTCATAACGCACAGCGTTCTTTTCGGGATTTTGCGCAGATCCCGCTGCTTTTGAGCTGTGCCCGCGCCGCAAAACGTAACCAGGGGTGTCATCTTCTCCGAGTATATATATGGGAGGAACCCAAATGGATATTCTGCAACAAATTGGCAGAGACCAAATCAGAACTGACTTTCCAGAGTATCGCGTAGGTGATACCGTGAAGGTCCATTATAAAATTAAAGAAGGTAACAAAGAACGTATCCAGGTCTTCCAAGGTATCGTGATTCAAAAGCGCGGTGCCGGCGTTTCCAAATCCTTCACTGTACGTAAAGTATCAAGCGGCGTGGGAGTAGAGAGGATTTTCCCGCAAAACTCTCCCAATATCGATCGCCTTGAGATTGTACGCCATGGCCAGGTTCGCAGAGCGAAGCTCTTCTATCTGCGCAGCGCCAAAGGTAAAGCAGGAAGGATCAAAGAACGCAGGAGATTCACTGCTTAGTTACTGTAAAACAAATCTCTTAGCCCCTCGGAACATTAAAGAACCGAGGGGCTTTGTCTTTTACACACAATACAAAGGATAAATATGCTACAGGTTTTGTATTACACGAGGAAAGAGCTCTGCCTGGAGATCGAGATCGAGGATGAAACGATAATCCGGATCAGCTTCTGCGATAAACCGCTGAACCATGTGGTAGAGGGTGATTTCCAAACCGATATCCTCCAGCAGTTAGATAGCTGGTTTGGCGGAAAGCGTCGTGATCTCGATCTGGCTTTCTTTGCCACTGGGACACCTTTTCAGCTCCAGGTGTGGGAAGAAACCATGCGCATTCCCTATGGCAAGACCATCTCTTATGCCGAGCTTGCCCGACGCATCGGGAGAGAAAACGCGGTACGCGCGGTGGGAACGGCGTTGAAGGCAAATCCTGTACCTCTGCTGATTCCCTGTCACAGAGTGATCGGAAGTAACGGTAAATTGACCGGTTACGCTGGCTCAATCCCCGTGAAAGCTCTGCTGCTGAATCTGGAACAGCAGTATGGTGGCGAAACATGATCGTGGGAATCGGAACTGATATCATAGATGTAAACCGGATTCACCGGGTCATCGAGCGTAATGGGGCCTTTGTGACCAAGGTTTTTACCCCTCTTGAGATCACGTATTGTAACGCCAAAGCCGCTAAAGCCCAGAGCTATGCGGCACGGTTTGCGGCCAAAGAAGCTACGATGAAAGCGCTGGGGACAGGATGGGCGATGGGGATATCATGGCAAGACATTGAGGTGGAGAACAATGCCGAGGGTAAACCAGTACTTCGCCTCAGCGGAGCAGCTCTGGCGAGGGCAGGGGAACTGGGTGCCAATCTCTGGCATCTATCCCTGAGCCACGAGAAGGACAGTGCGCTGGCTTTCGTGATTCTGGAGAATGCGTAACAAAGGCTTGACAGCATTGCAAAGCCAGGAAACTTGAACCATATTGAGGTAAGGATGATTGATGCCATAGTATTTTTGGGGATCCAAGGAAGCGGCAAAGGGACGCAAGCCAAGCTATTGGCTGAGCATACCGGTTTTTGGCATCTGAATATGGGTGATCTACTGCGAGAAAAATCAGCCCATGATTCTGCCCTGGGCAGGGAAGTAAAGCGTATCATCGATGGCGGTGATCTGGTATCGGATGAGCTTATCTTTCAATTGATTGGCCAGTCTCTTACCGACGAGTGTCCGGGCATAATCTTCGATGGGTTTCCCCGCACCCTGCCTCAAGCTGAGTATCTCATCCAGCATTTCCGGCTGGCCAGAGTGTACTATCTGGATCTCGCTGAAAACGAAGCGATTGCCAGAATCGAAGGACGCCGGGTCTGCAGTCAGTGCTCCGAAAACTATCATATCTACAATCATCCCCCCAAAAAGAGCGGAGTTTGCGACTTGTGTTCCGGCCTGCTCATCACCCGGGCAGACGATGCTCCCAAGGCCATTGCTGAACGCGTAAGATCATTTTACAAGGAAACTTACACCCTCAAGAGTTACTTTGAAGCGAAGGGACATTTGGTCACTATCCCCGCCAACAAGAGTATTGAGGAAATCTACGCCATGATTTTAAACGATATTCACTGGGATTAACTCCATGCCCTCATCTTCCAGCAGCCACTATCTGAAACACATTGAAAGCGTAGCCTACGTGCTTGCCGGATGGAGCTTTTTGGTGCTGTTTCTGGAATCCATCATCAGCCACTATGTGTCCTACCGCTCCCTGGAGATTGTGACTGCGCTGGCGAACATCCTGCTCTTAAGTTTGACCATCCTGAATAACCTCTTTGCACCGGATAAAAGCTCTAACAATAAAGTCGTGGTACTGGATGTGGCGATGCTCGCCCTGGGTACTGTCCTCTTCTTTTACCAGGTAAAGTTTGTAATCTTCTTTCTGCTGATCCGTCAGACCTGGTTCATCGTACAGTACCTGCTGTTCAGGGCTTTTGAAGGCAGGCTGTATCAGGCCTTGACCAATAATCCCCCGGTATCGCTGATGATCAGCTTTGCCTTTGTGATCCTGATCGGTACCGTGCTTTTGATGCTGCCCGCGGCGTCTGTTTCGGGGCGGGTCACACCTCCCGTGGATGCACTTTTTACCGCCACTTCAGCCACCTGTGTGACCGGTTTGATCGTTTTCGATACCGGATCATACTTCAGTCTCTTTGGCCAATTGGTGATCCTGGCTCTCATCCAGATCGGCGGATTGGGCATCATGACCATCTCCACGGCCTTTGCCCTGATCATGGGACAGCGTCTCACTTTAAAGCTGGAAAGCGTGATGTACTCGGTGATGGGTAAGAATACCCAGTTTGACCTCTTTCAACTGATTAAAAGCGTGGTCCTGGTGACTGCTATCATCGAAATCAGCGGAGCCATCTTGCTCTTCTTTGTTTTTTCAGCCAGCATGAATCCTGCCGCGGCAATGTATAGCTCCATCTTTCATTCCATCTCAGCCTTTTGTAATGCCGGCTTTTCTTTGTTTCAGGATTCATTCATCTCCTTTGGAGACAATCCGCTCTTGAACTTCACCATCACATCGTTAATCATCCTGGGGGGATTGGGCTTTGCAGTACTGATCGACCTCTATCGTTACGTGGTCAAGGCGGATAAGGTACGCAAGCTGAATTTGCACAGCAAGATTGTGTTATCTGCTTCATTTATCCTGTTGCTCATCGGTTTTGTGGCGATATACTGGGCTGAATACCACGGCGCCATGCAGAGTTTTACCATCAGTAGACGGGTGATGAGTTCATGGTTTCAATCCGTCACGATGCGCACTGCCGGATTCAATACCATAGACTTCAGCGTGATCAATCCCGCCACGGTGTTGGTCAGCCTGGCTTTGATGTTTATCGGCGCATCTCCCGGCTCCACCGGAGGTGGGGTAAAAACGACCACGTTTGCGGTACTCTTGCTATCGGTTAGTTCCATGTTACGTGGCCGCAAGGAATTGAGCCTGTTTAACCGCAAGATATCGCTATCCAATCATCGGGAAGCCACTTCGCTAATCACGCTGGCAGCCCTCATCGTTTTTGTGGTGATCTTCATCCTGCTGATGGTGGAAGGCAAAGCCTTTGACAAGATCATCTTTGAAGCCATCTCGGCCTTTGGCACAGTGGGGCTTTCCATGGGCATCACTGCACGGCTCAGCATCGTAGGTAAGCTACTGATTACTTTGCTGATGTACATCGGGCGCATTGGCCCGCTCACCATGATTTATGCGCTATCCCTGCGCAAAGTACAAACCAGGATTAGTTTTGCCGAAGAAAAGATTGCAATCGGCTAAGGAGTAACAGCTATGGCAAGATATGCCGTTATCGGATTGGGCAGATTTGGAATGACCGTGGCAAATATCCTCTTTGAGAGCGGCATGGAAGTGATCGCGATCGAGAGAAGCCAGGACCTCATCGACGAGGTTTCCGGAAGAGTGAGTACCGCCATCTGTATGGACGCCACCGATGAATCAGCCCTGCGTTCGTTGAACCTGAATGAAGCCGACGCTGTGATCCTGGGTATTGGCAGCAATATTCAGGAAAGCATCCTCACCGCCGCGATCCTGAAGAAGATTGGAGTCGGGATCATTTACGCCAAGGTGGAAAACAGATTGCACGGCCGCATCCTCGAATTGATCGGTGTGCAGCACATCCTGCTACCGGAAGAAATCGTGGGCACCCAATTGGCAAAAACCCTGATCTCCAAAAACGTGCGCGAATACATCAGCCTCTCCAGCGGGCACGTGGTGATGGAGATGGTGGCTCCCCGCAGCTTTGTGGGTAAAGAGCTGCAGGAATTGGCGCTTCCTTCCAAACAGGGAGTAAACGTGATCGCCATCAGATACAATTCACTATCGGTAACCGAGGACGGACGCAATGTGGTGGAGAAAAAGATCAACGACATGCCGGGAGCCAATGATATGATCAATGAAGGTGATGTACTGATCATGATGGGACCCAAAGCGAACGTGGATCGTTTGATCTATGAGACCACGGTAAGGAAGGACTAAAGATGAAAAGACAATCCTTTAACAAACGATATCATGCCATGATCAGCATTCTCTTTCTGATCATCCTGGTCCAATTTATCGTGGTGCTATATACCATCGGTCAGGCCAGGGATATCTACAGCCTGGCCAGCGACATTCAATCCATCATGATCATCTTCCTCTTTGGCATCTTTGTGTATCTGGTGATTATCTACAACTACCTGCCCTTCCGTCTGCACCGTTCTGTGGAAAGGGTACAGGATCTGGTGGAGGAAATCTCAAACGGAAATTATCAGCTGGATATCGAGAGTTCTTTGCTGGATCAAGACCGGGATTTTCAGGATCTCATCCTTGCCTTGCAGAAAATGCTGGATATCATAATCCGTTTCGACGCAGTGAAATCGGACAAAATCTACGAGCATCACCAGAGGATCAATCAGCTCATCGACCTGCTGCCGGTAACGGTAGCCATCGCCACGGTAAATGGAGATCTGGTATACCTGAATGATCATTTCCGGGAACGCTTTCCCGGCGTTGATGAGCAGAGTAACATCAATGAATTGCTCTTCAAGGATCGTTTTTACACTGAGGTCTTTGATGAATTGCGCGAAGCCTTGCGCTTTGGTAACAACATCTATGACAAGGTGTTTGAAGATGAAAGCGATGGGATGAGAGTACTGATCAAGGGCTCCATAATCCGCAACCGCAAAGGCAATGCCTCGGGAGCGGTGTTTACCCTTGATTTCAACGGTCAGGCTCCGGGAGCCAATGAAAAACAAGATTAGGATCATTTATAACGGTTCAGACCCGGTAAGGCTGGATAAACATCTGGCGGAATTGCGCTTGCAGGAGTTGTACTCACGCACCTTCATCGAAAACCTCATCGGTGAAGACCGCATCCTGGTGAATAGCATCCCGGTGAAAAAGAGCTATCTATTGCAAGATGCCGATGAGATCATCATCTCCTTGCCCGAAGAACCACCCATCCAGATGCAGCCCCAAAACATCCCGCTGGAAGTGGTGTATGAGGATCAGGATCTGGCGGTGATCAATAAAGCCGCGGGGATGATCGTGCACCCGGGACATGGCAATCCCGATGGTACTTTGGTAAACGCCATCCTCTTCCGGTATCCCGATGGGCTTTCAGGGGGGCGCCATCCCAGCCGTCCCGGCATCGTACATCGCTTGGATAGAGGCACTTCAGGGCTCATCATCATCGCCAAAAACGATCGTACACAGGCCGCATTGAATGACATGTTTGCCCGCCGCGAGGTCAAAAAGACCTATCTGGCAATCACTTCCGGTATTCCTGATCCGGGGGAAGGCAAGCTGGAATGCCATATTGCCCGCTCATTGAATAATCCCCGGCAGATGTGCGTGGCTGAGGAAGGCAAATGGGCATTGAGCTATTACAAGACGATCAAATACTATCATTACTTCGCCCTGGTAAAGGTGAAACTTGAGACCGGACGGATGCATCAGATTCGCGTCCAGTTTGCTCATAATCACATGCCGATCCTGGGTGATTTATTGTACAATACCAGACATTACGTGCATTCCCTGATGCCGCAGAATATGAAGCGCAAAGCCACCGAACTCTTGACCACCCATCTTTTGCGTCAAGCTCTTCATTCCTGGCATCTGGAATTTCAGCATCCCATCTCCGGTAAGGAGTTAAGCCTGTTTGCACCCCTGCCGGAGGACATCATCTATACCCTGGATTGGTTGGAACGTGATTTTGCTATTGACACGGACAGCCGTCCCTACAAGCTGAGCTTAGAGGAAAATGTAAAGTGGTAGATAAAGTGAACAGTACTATTGAATCCGTATTCAGCACCATTGAGGAAGCTGTAAAAAGCATCGCCAACGGTGAGATGATCATCGTGGTAGATGATGAGAACCGTGAAAATGAAGGCGACCTCCTGATGGCCGCCGATCTCATCAGCCCGGAACAGGTAAACTTCATGATCTCCCAGGGCAAAGGTCTGCTCTGTGCCCCCATCTCCGAATCCTACGCGCAGCGCCTGGATATACCTCTGATGACCATGAAAAATAACGAACGGCACGGCACCAAGTTCACCGTATCAATAGATGCGATCGAAGGCACCACCACCGGGATTTCCGCCAGAGAACGGGCGATGACCCTGAAAGCTCTTGCCAATCCCGAAAGTAAGGCCTCGCAGTTTATGCGTCCGGGGCATATCTTTCCGCTCATTGCCGAAAGGGGCGGGGTCTTGAAGCGTGCGGGACACACCGAAGCCGCAGTGGATCTGGCTGCAATGGCCGGACTTAACCCCGCCGGAGCCATTTGTGAGATCATCCGCGAGGATGGCGAAATGGCGCGGCTGGACGACCTGATCCCCTTTGCCCGCAAGCATGGCCTCAAGATCGTCACCATCGAGGATCTGATCCATTATCGCCGCAAAAAAGAGAGACTGGTACACTCCGTGTCAAAAGCCAGTTTGCCCACCAAGTATGGCCAGTTTGACATCATCACCTATGTCAGCGACGTATCTGATGAATATCATCTGGCGTTGGTGATGGGCGACATTTCGGGATCCGAGCCGGTGTTGGTGCGGGTGCATTCCGAATGCCTCACCGGCGACGCCCTGCACAGCCTGCGTTGTGATTGTGGAGAGCAACTGGCCCGCAGCTTTGAGATGATCTCAGCTTTGGGACGCGGAGTGATCCTCTACATGCGTCAGGAAGGACGAGGCATTGGGTTACTAAACAAGATCAAGGCTTACCATCTGCAAGATAATGGTGCTGATACCGTCCAGGCCAATCTGGCATTGGGTTTCCCTGAAGACCTGCGCGATTACGGCATAGGTGCTCAGATCCTCAAAGATCTGGGGCTAAAGAAGATAAATCTACTTACCAACAACCCGAAAAAGATCGTGGGACTCACCGGTTACGGCCTTGAGATCGTGAACCGCGTTCCCATTGAAATCCACCCCAAAGAAGAAAATGCCCACTACCTCAAAACCAAGAAAGACAAGATGGGACACATCCTGCATGAAGTGTAACAAGATCCTGTTCCTGCTGCTGTGTTGCCTGCTTGGCTTACTAAATGCCGAGGACCTGAAGATACCCAAGCCAGAAGGATTTGTAAATGACTATGCGAACCTGCTCAGCGAAGAAACCCGCATCAGGCTGAATGACTGGTCTATCGAACTCAAAGAGAAGACCGGAGTGGAACTCGCCATTGCCACATTCCCAGACATGGGCGGCATGACCGAGTTTGATTTCGGAGTAAAGCTCTATGAGACGTGGAAGATCGGTTCTCAGAACGATGAGGGAGTTCTGATCGTTCTCGGGCTGAAGGAACGGAAGGTCCGCATTGAGGTCGGTTACGGCGCTGAAGGATATATCACCGATTCCTTCGCAAATGGCGTGTATCAGGAGATGAAAGGCTATCTCGGCAGTGGCGATTGGGATCAGGGCTTTACGCAGGGCAGCCTGCGTTTGTTACAAGAGATCGCCCGGGAAAAAGGGGTGACCCTGCAAGGCATCTCCGCCTACGCTCAGCGCCGCAGTGATTCCCATTCCGATGGCAAAGGCGGCATCGCGGTCATCGTCATCTTCATCATTCTGATGATCGTCACCCGGGGACGCATCCTGCAAGTACTGCTTTGGATGAGCATCTTTGGCGGCAGAGGTGGCGGAGGTTCCTGGGGAGGAGGCTCTTGGGGCGGTGGCTCCGGGGGCGGCAGCAGTGGTGGTTTCGGTGGATTTGGTGGTTTTGGCGGATTTGGTGGCGGCCGTTCCGGCGGCGGCGGAGCAGGAGGAGGTTTTTAAATGCTCTTTTTGAAATCATTACTCTTTATCGTGTGGAACATCGCTTGGGGCCTAAGCCTGGTTTACCTGCTGAAGTGGTTCCTCTTCAATCCCAAAGCGCGCTATTTCTTTGGCAAACGCGTATTTCTGACCCCCGGCTTCATCGTTCGCAAGCGGGAATGGCTATTTGTAAAAGCAAGAGATCTCCTGCACGACTATCTCAGGCAAGCTGAAAACCCCAGGATGGAAGATGGTTATTTGAAGGCCTGGGAAGAGAAAGTGCACGACTTTCTCTGGGATAAGACCAGCTTTGTGGATGGCTGGCCCTTCCTGCCTCATAAATTGAAACACACCATCCGCATGAAGATCGTGGATGCTTTTGCCTCCATGGTTTCCGGTCTCTTGAGAAAGACTGTCCCGCGTCTATTGGAACAGTGGCGGGTGGAGCATCGCATTGATGATTATGATTTCCAGTTTGGGATCGATTTCTTCCTGAAATACTACAATCGCTATGTTCATAAGTACTTGATGTATTTCTTCATCGGGCTGAATCTGATCATCGGTATCTCAAACATGATCCTCTTTATTCTGATCGGGATCCTCAGCTAGACACAATCCGAATATGACATAACGGGAGACTCAGCACAATGAGCGGTAAGAAGCAAGAGCCGAAGAGGTTCAAGGTCAGCGGCAAAGAAGCCGCCAATATGATCCTGCGCTATATCCGGATCAAGATGACTGAACAGATCAAAGCCGTCTCCGTGATCATCCTTTATTTGCTTCTCTTTCAAACCATCGTTTTGGGAATCCCGGTGCTCGACGCATCTGTAATTGCCCTGGGCATGGTGATGGTGGTGTTGGGCCTGGCTTTCTTTATGGAAGGCCTTCTTTTGGGCATCATGCCGATGGGTGAAGAGATCGGGATCCGTTTGCCTCAAAAAGCCAAAGTGAGCAGTATCCTTGGCATCGCTTTCATCCTGGGAGCCGTTTCCACCTATGCAGAACCGGCCATTGGTGTGTTAAAGGCAGCCGGGAGCAGTGTCCTGCCCTGGCGTGCTCCCTTACTATTCCTTCTGCTAAACAGATACGCTGCGTATCTCGTGGCGGCCGTGGGTATTGGCGTTGGCATTGCGTTGATCCTGGGTATGTATCGCTTTCTCAAGGGTTGGTCGCTAAAACCCTACATATATGTGCTCCTCATCATGCTGCTGTCGCTGTCCTTATACTGCTATCTGCATCCCAATCTCAGGTATCTGCTTGGTCTGGCCTGGGATTGCGGCGGAGTTACCACTGGTCCGGTCACCGTTCCTCTGGTCCTAGCCCTGGGCATCGGCATCTCGCATGTGGCAAACAAAGGCGGAGACAATACCGAAGGCGGCTTTGGAGTGGTTACACTTGCCTCCCTGGTGCCAGTGATCACCGTCCTGCTTTTGGGGCTATTCACCGCGGCCAAAGTGCCTCTGCCCTCAAATGACATCGATTTCTTCGCACCTACAAATACTCAGAGCCAATTTCTCTTCGAATCCGAAACTCAGATGAAGGACTACGCTCTGGCCAAGGCGAGCTACTCCGCTCAGATGCAGGCTTTTGGCTCCGATCAGGACAGCCTGATGAGTTACGTGGAGATGCTGGGGGCAGATGATGCCCGGGTAAAGAAGGTCTTCGGTTCTGACGATCATTTCCGCACCTGGCTGATCCGCAATGGCTCCGAGGATCTGAAATCTCACTTCTCCGGGTTACTGACCTCGCTGGAAGCCGACAAGGAAGCCGGGGCTCTGGACGATATGAATCCAGGAGCTTACATTCGTCGCAACGTGGTGGCTGCCCTTCGTGCCATTGTCCCCCTCTCGCTGTTTTTGCTGGGAGTGCTTTACTTGATTTTACGCGAACGTCTGGGCCGCTCCGATGAGATCTTTCTGGGTTTGTTCTTCGCCATCCTCGGCATGGCAATCTTCGGGGGCGGCATTGAGCTTGGGCTTTCCAAGATCGGGGATCAGGTGGGCTCCAATCTCCCGGTCTCCTTTACTGAGATGGAGAATACCTCCGGGCAAAAACTGATCCGGAACTTTGACCCCTCTCAGGTGTATTCTTCCATCAAAGCTGAAGGAGGCAGTTCCCGCTTCTTTTACTATGAGGATAATGGCAAGATCGTTCCCGTCACCTTTGATGAGCGAAATTACGATGCAAAACGCGGCATATATCGTCATATCCCTGTGCGAGGACCCTTGTTTGGCAGAGGATCCTACAACATGGCCGGGCTCATCGTGGTATTGCTCTTCGCCTTTGTGATGGGCTACAGCGCCACTCTGGCTGAGCCCGCTTTGAACGCCCTGGGCATCACGGTGGAGGACATCACTGTTGGCGCTTTCAAAAAGACCCTTCTGATCCAGTCCGTAGCGATCGGCGTAGGCGCAGGCATTATGCTTGGCGTGGCTAAGATCATCTGGAATATCCCCCTCTTCTGGCTGCTTTTCCCCTTGTACTTTCTACTCCTTTTCATCACCAAGCTCTCCAGTGAGGAATTTGTGAATATCGGTTGGGATAGCGCGGGGGTTACCACTGGCCCGATCACTGTGCCCCTGGTACTTTCAATGGGCCTGGGCATCGGTACTCAGGTAGGCGTAGTGGAAGGCTTCGGCATCCTTGCCACCGCTTCAGTATGCCCGATCCTCTCTGTTTTGAGTATGGGTCTGGTGGTAAACTATCGCCGCAAAGCATTTCTGAGGGATTACGCGCTGGAGAATCCGGAACTGGCCAAGGATGAGGTAATGATATGAAAGCTGTGAAGATAAGTATCATCATCAATAAAGACCTGGCCAAATCCATTGTCACCGATCTGACCGCACTCGGCATTCGTCAGTATTTCAATGAGATCGGCCGCTCCTCCATCCTGGATAAGGGCAGCGGTTTTTCCAGCATACTCAAACCCCGCTCCCTGGTTTCATACCCCGTGGAGATCATCAGTTTCCTCGTCCCTGAAGAATTTGAACACGGTGTCCTCAGCTACATCGCCAAGAAATACGACCTTCGCTCCCCCGGGAAGGGAACCATCTATAGCCATGAAATCGAGGTATTGAAGCAGCACCCGCAGTTCTGCGTAAACAGCGATATCCATTTCAAGTCCAAAACGCAGGAATACTTCTTCGAGCAACTGGTGGGGATGATCTGCGTGGTACAGCGCGGCGAGGGTGATAAAATCGCCAGAATCTCACTGAATTACGGCGCCAGCGTTCCTGCCACCACTCATGGCGAAGGCTCCGGAGTTCGCGATAAACTGGGGCTGATTCGCATCACCATCCCCCCGGAAAAGGAATTGATCAATCTCGTGCTCAGTAAACACGACACAGACCCCGTGATGGAACTCTACATCGAAGTAGGGAAGCTGGATGAACCCGGCCGGGGCATTGCTTATGTCTTCCCCATCAAACAGGGAATCGTAAATACCAAGATTTCACGCTCCCGCATCGATCAAGCCGCCAGCATCGAACAGATGGTCTCTGCCATTGACGCCATCAAAGGCGGCATGGAATGGCGAAAATCCAGCCTGGAACGCGAAGCCACAAAACGCCGAGACTATCTCCACAATCTCACCGAGCTGAGCTTGATCTGTGAAGAAGGAAGGGGGACATCCCTCACTGAAGCCGCCATGAGCAGCGGTGCTCCCGGAGCCACCATCTGCAAGATCCGTTTCAACGCCATGGATGATCATCTGGAATCGCGCCGTCACATCCTTGAGCTCTGCAAGATGATCGTTCCCACTGCCCAGGTTGGCCCCATCACCACAGCCCTGGAAGCTACAGGCTGCTTTGAGGGTGATTTCAAAGCCATACTCTACGCTTTGCCGGTAGAGAAAGCCTTCACCTACCGAGCCAAAGAGATCAAAAAGAAGCACAGCTCCAAAGGATCATCCTCAGCCAAAGCTTAGCAATGCCGGCAAATCCGATGGCGGTGGAGTAAGATAGCGTTGTTGCCATTTCTGTACATCATCCTCATGCTGCTCAATCTTCTGGACGGCATTACCACCTGGATCTTTGTGCATCCTCAGCACTACGAACGGGAAGCCAATCCCCTGGCCCGCTGGATGTTTCGCACTTTGGGCATCACTGGGGGGATCATATTGGCAGAACTGCTCTGGATAGGAACTATCACGCTGCTCTTGATCTTCGTTTTCAGCGCTTTACCCTGGCTGGGATACATCCTCTTTGGCATCGGGATAGCAGTATGGGCCTACATTATCCCCGGCAATATCCGCTATTGCTATCGCTTGAAACAAAAAAGGACGAAACCCTTATAGGCATCGTCCTGATATAAACAAGTATCCGGTCTTTTAGATGGTCTTACCGGACAAAACATCTGCTTCGTTGCATTTGCAGATCTTGGCAAATTGCTTGTTGGGTCTCCAGGTGCCGTCAGTTTTCTGATTTGTGATCAGTTTAATGCGCTTGATTTCAGTGTTGCAAACCGGGCACATGACCTTTCCTTCGCTGGTGGCTTCGTGAGCCAGTTTAGCGGCAAAGCTCTTTACTTTTCCCATGATAATTCCTCTTATGCTCTTTCGATGTATTCGCAGCTGCGAGTATCGATCTTAATTTTTTCTCCGGCTTCCACAAAGAAGGGCACCATGATTCTCAGCCCAGTTTCGGTGAAAGCTACTTTACCGCCGCCAGAAGCGGTGTTTCCTTTTACGTTGGGTTCGCATTCTGCGATGGTCTGGATCACTGTGGTGGGCAGATCGATCCCGATGATCTCTCCGCTGGGAGTGGTAGCCACCACGATCTCCATATTTTCTTGCATCAGCTTTTCTTTATCGCCGATGGTAGCCTTGTCCACGTGCATCTGTTCGTAGTTTTCGGTATCCATCAACACAAAGAAATCGCCTTCGCGATATAGATATTCTTTCTTGGTGCGTTCGATGCGCACTTCATTGAAACTGTCGCTTTCGCGGAAGGTGTTTTCCAGAAGTCTGCCATTACGCAGGTTTTTGAGCTTACTGCGCATAAAGGCGGGACCCTTGCCGGGTTTCACGTGTAGAAATTCCACCACTTCCCAGAGGTCGTCCTTGAAATCTATCACCATTCCATTGCGTATATCAGCCATTGAAGCCATAGTTTTATCCTTATGTTTTATGAGTTGTTACCACGTTTTTACACCGCCAGATTTTGGCAAGGTCTTTTTTGGTATTCACCGTAAGGTAGCATTCCGATGCTACCATTGTCCAAACTCCAGTCGTAGCTTTAGGAAAGCTGCGTTACGTTGGGTAGCATTCCGATGCTAGGACAGCCCGGAGGGCGACGCCCCACCCCACGGTTTTCGTAGCTTCGGAATGCCGCGTAACTCCAATCGTAGCTTCGGAAAGCTACGTTACGAAAGGGCGCTACAGCGAGCGCCCCTACCAACTGCTCCCAAAACCTGAAAACCTCAAAACCTGAAAACCTGAAAACCTCGATACCTGAAAACCTCAAAACTCTAAAACCTCAAAACCCTAAAAACTTACAACCTTAAAACCCGAAAACCTCAAAACCTGAAAACCTGAAAACCCTAAAACCCAAAAACCTGCTCCACCTGAAACCTCGATTTTTCATTGACACAAATGGCAGCACCAAAAGACTGGATGTATGATAAGCCAAAATGTTGGACAAAACTTTGATATCAGGACAGATGCACTGCCCAAAGCCTGGGTTTTTTATACCCTGAAAACCGGTGATACCTCACTGTATGCGGGATACACTGCGCGCCTTGGTGCCAGGCTGAATGGCTTGAAGCAGCGAGCGGAGGAAGACCCCCTCTTGCGGGAACTTTGCGAGCGGACAGACACGCTTGAGTATCAGGAGTTTGACCGCAGCATCCACGCTCTGGCAGCATTCAAAGTTTACTGTCAGGAAAACACTCCGGAGTACCAGCAGCGCATCCAGCCGTGGGCGAGCTACGTGTATCTGGGGCTGGACGCTCACCGTTTCCCCTTTATCAGCATCCAGGAAAGTACCAATGATGACTGGCAATATCTGGGCCCTTTCCGTTCCCGCTTTATGCTGGCTGACTTGATCGACAGCCTTTCGCGCATCCTGAAGCTACCGCATTGTGAGACCGGGACTTATCCCTGTGTCAAGTTTGAGAGCGGAGCATGCAGGGGCTGGTGTCTGGCTTTGGCGCCGGAGCAGGAAAGCAAGCACGAGCATGATCTTGAGAAGCTGGATACTTTGCTCAAAGAGACCTTTATGCACCCCAATAATGGTATCTACGAGATGGTTGCCAAAGAGCGTCAGAGCTACTTTGACGATCTCGAATTTGCCAAAGCTGACCTGCTGGATGATGAATTAAATCTCTTGGGATCTTACCGCGATTGGCTAAACTTCCTATATGTGGCCAAGAGCCTGAACCGGATTTCCGATGGTTTTGAGATCGAGGCGGGACAGCTAAAGAGCGCGGTGATAGACGGGAAGATCCATCACTTCATCACCGACAATCCCCCTTACCGCGAAAATGAAGCCCTGGCCTTGCCTCTGGCCACGGTGGACGAAATGAAAATAATCTACGACTATATAAGGGAGCAATCTCATGCATGACGAACTGATGAAACTGAGCATCATAAAGAGCAGCAAACACGGCAAAGTCCGCGACATATACGATCTCGGCGATACAATGTTGCTGGTAACCAGCGATCGGATATCCGCCTTTGACGTCGTTTTCCCAAATCTGATCCCCGACAAGGGTAAGATCCTGAATGGCATCTCCGTGCATTTCTTCAAAAGCACCAGCGATATCGTGCCCAATCACTTGATCAGTGACCAGGTGGAGGATTATCCCGCGGAACTGCATCCCTTCCGGGAATATCTCCAGGGGCGTTCCATGCTGGTAAAGAAGACCCGCGTGATCCCCTTTGAATGCATCGTTCGCGGCTACATCAGCGGCAGTGCCTGGGCGGAGTATAAGAGAACAAATACCGTTGGCGGGATGATGATCGCCGAGGACATGCAGGAAAGCCAGAAATTCATGAATCCGCTTTTCACCCCTTCCACAAAAGCCGAAAACGGTCACGACGAAAACATCAGCTACCGCGAAATGCTCAGCCACATGGACGAATGGATCGCCCGCACCCTAAAGGATAAATCTCTGGCCCTGTACAGCTATGCCCACGATATCCTGAAAAAGCAAGGCATCCTGCTGGCAGATACCAAGTTCGAGTTTGGCAGCATCGGCGGCGAGATTCTCCTCATCGATGAATGCCTCACTCCAGATTCTTCCCGATTTTGGGCGCTCGATTCTTACGAGATCGGCAGCAGCCCTCACAGCTATGACAAACAGTTCATTCGCGACTATCTGAACGGTACCGGCTGGGACAAACAACCCCCCGCGCCCAATTTACCCCAGGATGTGATCGATAAAACCCGCGAGAAATACCTAAATATCTACAAGATCATCACAGGAAAAGAACTCTCATGACCAAAGTAATATGCATCGTTGACGACGAAGATGAATTGGTGGCCAATCTCAAGATCGAGATTCAGGAATTGCGCCCCAAGTGGGAAGTACATACTTTCTGCGACGGCCTCAAAGCCCTGCAAATGATCATGAGCGGCAAGGTGGACCTTGTGCTCACCGACATCGCCATGCCCGACATGGACGGCTACGAACTCTTCTGGCGCGTCAAGGACTACGACGACAAGATCCCCGTGATCATGATGACCGGCTTCGGCTACGACCCCAATCACGTGTTGGTTCGAGCCAAGGTTGACGGCCTCAAGGACGTCCTCTTCAAGCCCTTCGATGTCGAAAAACTGGTAGAACT
Organism: Candidatus Cloacimonadota bacterium; assembly: GCA_023392795.1. GTDB lineage: Bacteria > Cloacimonadota > Cloacimonadia > Cloacimonadales > Cloacimonadaceae > UBA5456. The sequence continues at coordinate 14,383 of JAEWNJ010000071.1, read as the reverse complement.
GATCGATCAGAAACTTCTTCAGAGCGGTGGACAAGAATAACTTTGCCGCCAGGCATCTCTTACAGCGATCTCCCCTGAGTTACATGCTTTACCCGGCTTCCCTGATTTATGCCGGGTACATGCTTTTTCGGCGTAAGTTCCTCTTCCCCAGTCCTTACCGCGCCCCGTTCAAAGTAATCAGCGTGGGCAACCTCACCAGTGGGGGCAGTGGCAAGACCCCCATCACCATCGCCTTAGCCAAAGCTCTGCAGGATAGAGGCTTCCGCGTAGTGGTCGCATCCCGTGGATACCGCGCAGGATGGGAACAGCGCGGAGGCATGATCTCCGATGGCTCCCACCTGCTCACCGATGTTTGTAACGCTGGAGATGAAGCCCTGATGGTGGCATCCTCCCTGCCCGGGATCCCCGTCTTTGTGGGGAGAATACGCAGGGAAGTGCTTCGCCAGGTGGCAAAGCTAAAGCCCGATCTGGTGATCCTTGATGATGCCATGCAACACCTGAAAGTAGCGCGCGATCTGGATATCGTGGTTTTTGACACCAAGGTAGGGCTGGGCAACGGCTGGGTAATCCCCGCGGGATACTTGAGAGAACCCGTTTCCGCCCTCCCTGAGAAATCCATCATCCTGCTCCACAGCAAAAACGGACATCCGGCACCGGAATCGCTCACCTATCCTCTGAAAAGCATTGGCCATCCCATGTATAACACACAGAGCCGGGCCGATTCTTTGTTGATGGATGGCAGGAGTGTCGATCCTCAGTCCATGTCGGGTAAATCCCTCAGCCTGGTTTCTGCCATCGCCCATCCCGATAGTTTCGAAGCCTCGATTGCTGCGCTGCGCCTTTCCTACCGTACTCATTACAAGTTCCCCGATCATTTTGCCTTCGGGGAAAGATCCGCCATGCTGAACATATTGCTGCATGATGCCATGGCAAATCCCGATGAGTTGTATGTATGCACTGAAAAGGATTATGCCAAGCTGCAGCAGGTCCCCAGTTTGAATAAGCGCCTGATTGTTCTCCGACTTGAAACAACCCTTGATCCTGCCTTTGTAGAAAAGGTCATGACTGCCCTCTGAGGATCTTCTTGTCAGGTTTGATATGACATAATCTTGCCGGGGCATGGGGCTCCAGCCCCATACAATATTGGGTGGTGGGTTGGGCATGGATTATGTCATTTCAAACTACACACGATATTACACACTCGATTTGGTAGAGAGCCTTTGGATTATTATTGTTCATTACTCTGTCTCCACTGAAAAAAATCCTCTATCTATCAGTGTGCGCAGCTAATTCTCAATTCCCAATTTTCAATTCTCAATGATTTACCCCCTGCTATCTTGTAGTTGATACGCCTCCCATACACCTCCCATACACCGGTCGTACAATCGTATGACCGGTGTATGGGAGGCTCATTAGATGCGTATGAAGCTCAAGATAGGAAGATCATAGAACCGGTTGGGGATGATTTGGATCACTTTCAAATCGAGTGGGTGTGCACCTAGAGGTGGCCGAATTGGGGTGGCAAGCTCCTGCTTGCCACAGTGAGCTTGTGCTCGCTTCTGAAGGCAGCTCCGTTTCCTCATGCTGGTTTTGTGTAGCCCAGAAAGGGCTTTACACGGTTGGGGAGTGCATTACGAGGGGTTTCGCTGCGCTTAGCGCCCTCGCCATGACTGGAATATTTATATTGACAGTTATGGAATGCACTAAAATCTTGGTCTTGAGAGAAAAAACAAGGAGTTTAACATGTTAAGACGATTTGTTAATTTTGTTCTTATCCTGTTAGTCGCAACTGTCTGTTTCGGACATTTATGGGGCGCCGATTTCGAAAATGACGCGCTGGACGAAGCTGAAGCTAAGAAGGATATGATGGCCTACGTGCAGTCCACCTTCCCACATCGCTTTGGCAACAATCTTCACACCGGAGATTACGTCCAGTATGAAGTTAGTAAACATCATTCTGGTGATAGCGAACCTGAACTTAACAGTTTGGAAGTAACTGATCGGCAGGGTGAGGTAGTAACGATCAAGGAAGAGTTTGAAGGTAACATCCTCTTTTATAAGGTCAATTTAAGCAGCAATACCCTGTTGGAGTATTGGGGCTATGATGAGGATGGTATGGAACATCGGCCGGTTTTCCTCTCAGAATCCGAAGTCGAAAGCAGAATGAACTCCATGCTTATGTCTGATTCTAAAACAATGACTCAGAGCATGCCGGATGACTTTGCCAAGCCAAGGTTCATCAGCCTGTCGCAAAGTGAAAGCATCAGCGTTGGGCGTTCAAGCCTGAATTGCGAGGTTAAAGCTCTGGAAGTGCCCAATGTAGAAGGCATCACATCTGAACTCAGAACTGCCATCCAGGAATTTAGCAAGGTGCTGGTATCGGACTCTGTGCCGAAGATGCTGCCAGCTAAGTTAATGGCAGTGTACATGGATAATCCTGAGCTTTTTAATACTAATCATGGTCTGGTTAAGCAAGGTAGCCTACAACTCATTAATTATAATAAAAAAAAATAGGGCAGGGTGGAATTGTGAAAAACTGCATATACTGGATTTTGATATTGGGATTGACGATTTTAGTCAGTTCCTGTATGAATGATCCCCTCCCTACACCAATGAGAACCTGGCTTTGCAGCATCAATGCCGACGGGACGGGATTTCAGAGGATACACAAGGCTCCTTCTATCACTCCGGGATTGGTCGATATCTACATGACCAAGGACGATAGGATCATCTTCTATGGTGAAAAGCTGTGGATATCGGATACCGATACGCTTAGCATTACTCCAATCACGCCGAAAAATCTGGTAATGTTCAATAAGCCACAACTTGAGTTTACTCGAGACGGAGAAACTGCCTATTTCGCCGCCAGCAGAGATTTGTATCAGATGTCAATGGAGACCTACGAGTTAATAAAGATCACAGATACTCCTGTCGGTTTTCATTATGCTGAACCTGTATTATCTGATGATGAGCGCTATCTTACTATGCGTAGTTACAATGGCAAAAGCAATGAACCAAGTGTTGCCTCTGCTTATATTGACCTACATGATTACTCTTCTGGATATATTTATGCAAATACTTGGTTTCCGATGGCTTATCAAACAAAAATTATGAACGGTTTAAGTAAACTATTTGTCGAAAACAGAGATGGCTTTGCCAGCGTATCACTGGTGGATTCAACCTATACCCTACATCTGCCCTATCCTGCAGATTGGAGTGACCCTTTTGAAACTTCTGCTGACAAGCGGTATATTCTTACCAGAGACAGACAACCTCCCTCACACTATGCAATGGCAATTGACCTCAACGACTTTACGCAGTATGAACTGGGCTTAATTAACAGATATTCCGATGGCAAACCCATTAAAGCATGCAAAGATGTAAACATCGTGTTCTTTTTTGACGATTATCATATTTACAAGTATGATTTGGATACTCATGGAAAAAGTACTGTCTTTGAGCCTGGTTCAAGCATGTACGTAATGAGTATAGATATGATTGCACCGACATGGGATGGCTCTAAGGTGTACTTCTATGCCATTCTATCAGATATGCGAGGTATGTAATGAAGTGTCTAATCAAATATGCTATTATGTCTTTAATATTCAGCAATATATGCTTTAACCTAAATGCACAACATATAATTGACACTGAATTTTTGATCGATGATAGTAGCGATAACCCTAATGGTTTGACTCCTCCAGTAGTGATAGATTTCTCAAGTGACGTATACAATTCTTGGAGTTCAGCTGGTAGTGAATATCCAACTCACACAATACTTGAAATCGACATCACTAATATTGAGCCAATTGTTTGCTTGAATGATACTACTTCCAAAATTGATACAACTTACTTTGTAAGTGCAACCCCAAATGATGATTATGATGATAGTGCTATTATTAATGAACTGATCTCCTTCATTTATGGAAGAGGGTTGAATTTAGATTACCATGTGAGGATTAACTTTCCACCAGGATTATACCGTTTAAACAGCAAAATCACTATGCGCTCAAACATTAGCCTCAAGGGTGCAGGATCGGACTCGACGAGTTTATTTTTTGATATAAGAGATACGCAGAATAACACAATGTCTATTGAACAGTATCGAAGTAATTGTTTTGAGATAATAGACGAATCAAACGTTGGGATAGAAGATTTGAAAATTAGCAGGAGTCATCATGATGCTAATTTTGTTGGCGCTGTCTTTGATTCGCTAACAGTTTTCATTGAAATTAACATACATACATGTTATCACAATGATTCAATATTTCATGACAGAAATGATATGGGCAATAATATACTGTTAAATAGCGCGTATAACTGCTGGATAACTGGTGTAGAGAGCAATAAGCCATATAGAAATCACGTTTATATCCAAGGTGACTACACTAGAGTAACTAATCATGTAACTGTTTCGGGTTGCCTATTCGATAATGCCGCCAATCAAGGCGGAGGAGGTTTTGGATACGGAACATACTTAGGAGACCTTACAGAGAAATGCTTGATTGAAAATAATATATTTTTGCGACTACGACATGGCATAGTTCTTGCTGATCGGTCAAAATTCAATGTCGTCGGTTACAATTACATCCGAGAACCTATCAACAGTGATAATTCTGATTTTTACGGGGAAAAATATACTGGCGATATAGTTATACATGGCCAGCCGACTAGTGAGTATAACGGAAGTTTTTTAGATACAACCAATGGTCCATCATACAACCTTATTGAGGGCAATAGCTGTAGGACAATCTGGGTAGATTCCTACCACGGCAAGAACGGAGAAAAGAACACTTTTCTCCGTAACAGAATTAGCGATATAGGTATGCACATTTATGGACCTTGGGCTTTAGAAAGCATCTTTTACAACCTTGGTGATGGAGGCATCCCATGGAATGCATGGTTTTGCCAACCTCGCCAATTAATTGTGAATAACTACATGAAATGCACGCATTGGTTTCTCTCAAACTTTTACTCATTCCCGCGAAGGTTAAAGGGTGATCCCCATTTCGAGAAAAGTACGAAACAAAGAGCAATAAACTTTTGGGGACAAGTGTTTAATAGTAAGAAAGAATGGGACGTAGACGTATGGAACACCAATCACTCTTTTTACAAGTTTGGGAAACCCGATTTTTTCTCTGATTTTTCACTTTGGCCTCTTGATCCTAAGGATCATCAGAACCCAGCTCATATGCGATGGCTTTATAGCTCAAAGCTCACAGTCGGTTCTGGCGATGACACAAGTTACATATCAATAAATCACATAAGCGCCGATACATTGATTGTCCAAAACTATACAGTTGAACCGGGAGTATTACTGAAAATATCGCCTGGGGTTACTATTTCTGTTCGGGACGGTAAAAAGATTTTAGTACATGGCTCTTTGATTGCCGAGGGTACAGAAGCAGAACCCATAACCTTTACCAGTTCTGATTCACTTGGTACTTGGCGTGGGATTGAAGTAATACAGAAAAACGATAATCCACTACCCAGCATAGAACTGAATTACTGTAATATCAGTAGAGCAAACAAACGGGCTGTATTGTTGGACACGTACGCAACAGCAGACATCAATTCCTGCAAGTTCTTCCATAATTATGATCATGGAGCACTTAGTTCGCGTGATGGAGTTCTACGCCTTTCAAACAGCCATTTTTTTGATAACAGCATATACAGCAATTCACCAAAGTTCGGTTCTGCACTATATATTGAGAATTCAGATGCGCACATTTCCAACACATTATTTATGGAAAATGAAAGCGCAAAAAGCGGCACTGGAACCATCCATATCAAGAGCCCGGATAGTGATGAAGATAGAACTATCGAGTTCCATAATAGCTACTTCAGTCATAACACTTTTACAGATAGTGCATCCAATGTGAATATGGGACTGGCAATATACTCTGAAGATTATGAAGGAGATCTGCGCATGTACAATTGCTCGTTCATTGATCAACCTCAGGAAATCTTCAGTGACTTAACTAATGATCTACATATATCAAACAGCTTGTTCTGGAGTAATGACGCGATTCAGCATTTCGTTAAATCTGATCAGACAAACTATGCGCATTCCTTCATTCTGAGCAAGAGCTTCATCCCCGAATACACGCAAAGCCCGAATATGAATAACTATACTGTTCTTGATACAGTTTATGTTGGCAATGCAATGCTACAGCTTGATTCAGTGAGTAACTTATACTCACATGGAGTTTTTTCTCCTTTGGTGAATAGTGGAGATAATGGTATTCAGGAGCTGGAATCTTACGTAGCTACTGATCTGTTAGGAAATCCCAGGTATTGCGGATCTGGCATAGATATCGGAGCGATAGAATTGATGAAACCAGAGGTCAGCATTGCTGATTCATTGGTAGATTTTGGTAGTGTTCCTGTGTTCGAAGAACAGGTTCTGCTATATCGCGTAGAAAACATCGGCACAAAACCACTGGATTTATATAACGCAGATTTCCCAGAGGGATACTCCACTGATATCATCTTCCCTTACACAATTCCAACTGCATACAGCGGTTCAACAGATCTGATCGAAACTGATGAGGATGATGAAGAAGAAGAGCCCGATACTAATCCGTTTGTGGATATTCCCATCAAGTTCAGTCCCTTACATCACGCATTTGATTATGAGAACAAATTGGTTACTCTGGCTACAAATGACAGCCTATGCAGTCTGATTCAGATCAACGTAACCGGAATAGGTACTGCAGCAGAATTGAGCATATCAGCGGATTCTTTACATATGATTGATTTCCCTGCAAACAACACTCCTTCATTTGGAAGAGAATTCCTGATTTTGAAAAATACCGGCAATATTGGATTAGTGGTAGATTCACTTAACGTGCTCCACTCTGAGAATGGGTTTGCTACATTCCAGTACGCGACTACGACTGATACTCTGGAGAATAAGCAAAACTCTATGGATTTGAGACAATCAAAAGAACCTCCCATAAGAGCAAATTCAAGTATTAGAAGCCAATCCGATCGGACTCAAAGCAGAAGCAATCTCCAAGAGCAGAGAAGTAATCTCCAAGAGCAGAGAAGCAATCTCCAAGAGCAGAGAAGCAATCACCAAGAGCAGAGAAGCAAGATTCCCAAACGAGAAAGTATCGAGATGCCAAAAGTTCTTACATGGCATGGTGCGGGGTATAATCACCAGATCCAGTTGGCTCCGGGTGATTCAATTTTTGTTCATGCAAGGTACCAACCTTTTTTAATCGGTGCGGATTCTACCCACATCAGTATAAGATGTAACGATGCCTACAATCCGGAACGGACAATTTCGTTGTTTGGAAAAGGTATTCCCCTAGTTGTTACGGATACTCCAACGGAAACTCAAGTGTCACATATTGTTTTGGCTGATACACTTTGGAGTTGCCCGCAAATTGAAGTTAGATCCAGTGTTCAGGTAAGTCCCCAAGCAAGACTTACGATTCGTCCCTATAAGGACGCGGTATCAGTGCTAGCTGATTCAACCTGTGGCTTTAATGTGTCTGGTGAATTGCATGCAAGACGATCGCTTAACCAATTGTATAGCGTGTCTTTTGCGGGAGTTGATTCTCTGGCAAGTTGGAAAGGATTCGTTTTCGAGAGTAATCTAACCGGTGAATCAAGGCTGGATAGTCTGACCATCATCAATACTAATGATTATTCGAGGTTTGAAGAGGGTGGAGGAGCCATTCACTCCAATGACTACCATAATATACTGCTAAGCAATGTAGATATTAAAAACAGTCATTCACAGCACCAGGGGGGGGCAATATATCTCAATAATGGAATGGTTCAATTATCTGAGTGTAGTATTATGAGTGGTACTGCCCTCAAGGGTGGAGCAATTTCAGCTATTGGAAGTGGATCAAATCTATCCATAAATGGCTCTACCTTTAGCAGTAACCAGGCTCAACAATCTGGAGGATTTTTGTTTGCTGAAGATGCCAGTATCTCAGTTAATGCATCTCAGATAGTAGAAAACTCGGCAGCAGAAGGTGGTGCTATTTCGGTTGTTGGCAGCGAAGCAGAATTATCGATGTATGAGACTACGTTCAGCGGCAATGCTGCCCAAGACATTGGGGGAGCCGTATATCTCGATAGTGCCAATGCTAGCTTAATGGAATCGACATTTATTGGCAACCAATCAATATATGGTGGAGCATTGGCCATTGTTGGAGATCAGAGCAATGTAGCTATTTCTCAAGGTGTGTTCAATGATAATGGCGACTCACCTGAAACTGCTGATTATACCTGCAATGGTGGTTCTATCTATCAAGCTGGCGGTCAATTAACTATTCATGATGGAACAAGCTTTAATCTGAATAGAGGGTTATCCGGAGGTGCCATTGCTGTAGCTGGCGCATATGCCTCATTGACTGTAGAGAATGCTTCTTTCACTCAGAACACGGCTTCAAGTAAGGGAGGTGCCATTTCCTCTGCAGCAGGCTCGGTTGTGGTTGAACACTCGACCTTTGAGAATTGCTCAGCGGAAGAGTTTGGCGGTGCCATTGCCATATTTGACTCCGATTACATATTGTCCCGTAACCAGTTTGTAGATTGTCGTGCAGATTCGCTTTCAGGTAAGGGAGGATCTATCTACATACAGAGCGATTCTGCGAAATACGGTAAAGGGCAAGCAACTCAACCTGTCACAGTGAAGGTTCTGAACGCAAATGAAATCAAATTGTCCAGAGCTCATGCTGGTGGCGCTGTCTATCAACAAGGGAACGGCGATATCACAAGCAATGCTATCATCCAGAATAGAGCCTCACTTGGTGCAGGTATGTATCTGAAGAGTATTGTTGGCAGATTCGAAAACAATACCATTGCAGATAATATAGCCACAGATATGGGTTGGGCATTGGTTTGCGATTCATTAGCTGTGACCATAGTGAACACGATTATTCATAGGGATTCACTAACAGTGGGAAGTCCAATTCAATGCATCAATGCTCAGAGCATTGACTTGGTAAATTGTGCCATTGAGGATACCCTAAATGTCGTCAGTGGAACTTTTACGAGCGTAACGTCACAAAACTGCATCATAGAAGACCCCGGATTTGACACAGCAGGCCCTGTACCCTACCAATTGAGTAAGAGATCCTTATGCGTAAATACGGGGACCAGGGATTCTGCACTGGAGGGGGTCGATGTTATTGGTAATCCAAGAATCAATGTTAACAACGGTACTCCAATAATAGATATCGGAGCCTATGAATACATGGGGCCTTATTGGGAGTTCACAAGGGATAGAATCCCTGACTATGTGGAGATTACGTATTCTCCCACTCACTTCATCAATGATCTTGAGGTTACGAGCACAGGGACATTGCACATTGATCCTAGTGTATCGTTTCTTGCTTCGAACTACTCCATGATCAAGGTATTGGGCTCAATTGATGCTCAAGGGACAGATACCTCAGGGATAACCTTTAGTACGGCTCCGGGAAACAATGCATGGTATGGATTCAGCTTTGAAGGTGGTCTTTCAGCTGGAAGTTCCACTTTCCTGCACTGTTTGTTTTCAAACGGTAAAGCATATTCTGATCGTACTCCCATAAGTCATGATGAAGTTAATGGTGGCGTTATGTACATTGATGGCTATCCCGCTCTACGGATCGACCATTGCTCTTTTAGTGGCAATCAGGCATCTGATAGTGGCGGCGCTATTTATGTCACTAATTTTGCCCCACACGACACCCTGTTTGTAGCAAACTCCAATTTTACAGGGAATAGAGTAAGTGAAGGCACAGGTGGAGCGATCTGCGCCATGGATACGAATCTACATTTGCAAAATAACCTCTTCAGTCTGAATATGGCAGGCTATCCTCTGGATGCAAGTGTGCCCTCGGATTTGAATAGCTTCTCTGGGGGAGCGTTGTCATTGATAAGAACAGGTACATCCGATATTGAACACACTGTTGTTGATAACCAGTTTCACGCAAACAATGCAGCAGGAACAGGAGGCAGCATTTTTGCCAGTTCCGGGAAGCATCGCATTTTCGGAAATCAATTCTATGATAGCATAGCATTGGGAGCCGACAAATCTGGAGTCATGGCTGTTGGCCATGGAGGCGGAGCGATTGGTATAGTTGACGGAGCCGAGGCTGAAATCAACCAGAACACGTTTGATTCAAACTATGCTTATGCCGGAGGTGCAATACTTAACAACGCATCAATGAGCAGCCTTGCTGACAACATATTCACAGGCAATAAAGCCAGGTTTGGGGGAGCTATCCAACTAATCAACCTGGCGACGGAGAGCAATCTACTAAGAAATGTGTTCACATCAAATGGAACCGCAGATACAACAAACTGTGAAATTGGTGGTGCCATCCACATGATGAACTGCTCAGAAAAATCTAGTATCAGTCTCTCAAAATTCAGCGATAACTCAAGCACCATGAAGGGAGGGGCTTTAGCCATCCAGAACTCTCGTAGGCAAACAGTGGTAAACAATCAGATCAACAACAATACTGCTGTTCAAGGAGGCGGTTTGTGCTTTGAAGGTACAGAAGTGGTACTCAGCAACAACACGGTAGCACACAATGTGGGTACTGACTCAGGGGGAGGAGTTTTCGCTGATGGATCCAGGGTGGAATCAACAAACAACTTGCATTGGTCAAACTCTTCACCTGAAGGTTTCGAGGTTTATATGATAAATGGAGCATCGATGCCATTACTTACCAGTTTCATTCCCCAAACAGAAAATGCAGTAGTGTGCCTAACTGGTTCAACAGCAACCTTCGATGACTGTTATGGAGATGCAGGCGAATCTCCTCTCATGATCAATGACATGCATAACTATAACCTTAAGCCAGACAGCCCCTGCGTAAATAGTGGTTATGATAATGTGGACCATACTAGTACGGATTTGAATAATCGCAGCAGAGTAGTAAGTGGCAGGATTGATATTGGAGCCTATGAATACAGTGGCACCACCATAAGCATTGACCCGGTCGACTCTCTTACAATATGGGATGATGCTTGTATAACTGTCTCATCTCCGATCACACTATCTGGCGGCAAGACCCTGATTATTGAGGATAACGTTTCTGTTTTCTTTGAATCAAACGGCTCTTTATGTGTAGAGAATAGTACTCTGGAGACTCGAGACAATGTCTCCTTCGCTTCAGAAACCCCTGGGACAGAATATCATGTGAGATTTGTGGACGCTTCCGCACTATCGATCCATGACTCCAGTGTTCTTGGTATAAAGCTGCAAACTGAAGGGACGCAACTCAGAATAGAGAATAGCATGTTCGTTAACAGCCTTCTCGCTCACAAAAATCAGAGTCTTGATGTCTGGAATACCGAGTTCTCCGCTTCGACCCTGGACGCAGTGAACTCAGATGTTGGTAACGAAGATTTGATGGTGTCCATCGTTGATTCTTACTTCCATGACCAACCTAACTCTACAGCTATAAGAATCTATTCATTCCCTAATTTCCAAATCACAGACAATGTGATATCCAACTACTATACTGGATTATCTTTGTTTGAGTCTGGACATGGAAAGTACTTCTCTCTACAGAGGAACATAATCGAAGGTAACCAATATGGTTATGGAATCCAAGTCTATCACTCGAACGTCGAAATGGATTCACACGGTTCTGTTCGAAACAATTACATCGGCCTGGGAGGTCTGAGAAACTCAAGTATATACTTGGCTGGGAACAAAGAACCACCGTACCAGTCGTTTAGTAACAACTACTTTGATGAAATGGCTTTCACATATGATAGCTTCCCTAAGGATATCAGGTTCAATCTGATCTATGATAGCCTGCACCCTACCGATGTTTTAATACGCTGCACTGACTGCAACGAATCATCTACTCTCGATGTCTCATACAATTATTGGAACATGGTGGATCCTCATGACATGTTAGTTCCGCTTGATCTGTTTTCATATGATCCGGTATGGGAAATGGAAGCCGGCATGATCCCAGAGGTTTCTGCTGATCAAGACCTCTTTGAACTGGCAAGATACAACCTCAGAATTGGCCATAATGATCTGGCCGTGATTCTCTTCAAGGATTTGATTGAAAACTATCCAGATACCAAGTACAAGGAGGAAGCCGCCAAATTGCTAATGGCTGCTGGAAGTTCCAGTAGTGCGGCGATATATGATCTTCAGCTCTTCTATGCAACCGAACCGAATCTTCATAACGATAATGCAAGCGCAAAGTTGGCAGACTACTTGGTCAATTACTGCAACCTCAAGCTCGAGGACTATCAGGCGGTAATTAAATGGTACGAGGACATCATTGATAATCCACCTTCAGAGGTTGATTCGATATATGCTGTAATTGATCTGGCATATACGCACCTTCTTATGAGTGAGGCCAATACTCGCAATCAGTACGTTGGTAAGTACTCACAATATATACCTGAGTCCATGCAGACATTCAGAAGTGATCTTGATGACTACATCAACCTACTACTGCAGCCAACACCCACGGAGTTTAGTACACCTCCAGTCCCGGAATCCTTCGTGTTGCACCAGAACTATCCTAATCCATTCAATCCAACAACAACGATTGCTTTTGAGATTCCGGAAGATGCTCCAGCACAATTAGCTATATATAACATTCGCGGGCAGTTAGTTAAGAACATGCGATATGAGTTGCTTCCCAAAGGATACCATAGAATAGTGTGGGATGGTAGAGACACAAACGGCAGATCGATTGGGTCTGGAGTCTACTTCTATCGGATGACCTACAAAGGAAAGTCACTAACCAAGAAAATGTGTATTGTCAAATAGCATAAAATGAATTGCGGGCGGAGATCTGAATTATTTAAGATCTCCGCTCTTTCTAGATGTGTTTGAAAAATGTTCTTGACATGTCAGCTGCTTTGTAAATCACTGATTGAGAGTGGACGGTATGTGATAGCCTCTCCTCACGATATTGTGAAACTTAGTAAGACAGATGACGTGGCTTTATAAACCCGCGACGGAGTGAGATTTAATGCTCCTTTGCATATCAGTTTGAGAACAAAGATAAGGTGGATACATTATGAGACGTTACATGATTTACTGCGTATTGTTTAGCGTGGTGCTGGGACTATTTACAAGCGCTTGCACAAAATTAACAAATCCAAACAATAGAGTAGCAAAGCCTGTTTTTGAGCCTGCTCCGGGTACTTACGGCGCGGATCAAATTATCAGCATCACATGTGCTACCAGCGATGCTACAATTCGTTACACAACCGATGGCAGCGAACCCGATGAAAGCTCCACATTGTATAGCGGCCCAATGAATCTGGGCGGAGCTTACAATCTCAAAGCAAAAGGCTTCAAGGAAGGCAAATCCCCCAGCAAAACTACAAATGGCGAGTATATCGTCGCTGATTACGCGGATAATTTCGTTTATGTATGGGGAGGTACTTTCCACAATGGCGTGGCAGAGGTTACAGTTTCGGGCTTTCTGATCGATAAATACGAGACCACACAGAGTAGTTATACTGCCGTGATGGGAAACAATCCTAGCTATAGTTACGGTGTAGGCGATAACTATCCGGTGTATTGGATAGATTGGTTTGATGCAATTTTGTATTGCAACCTCCGCAGTATCCAGGAAGGGCTGGACCCTTGCTTCAGTTACGACAGCTATGGTTCAGATCCACAAGACTGGCCCGAAAACTGGAAAGTGATTGAGGCGAATAACCAGAAAGTGAGCTGCGATTGGAATGCAAATGGCTACCGCTTACCAACTGAAGCCGAATGGGAATTTGCCGCACGCGGAGGTAATTTGTCCCAAGGTTATACCTATAGCGGAGGAAACGACCCCCTGCTGGTAGGATGGATCAGCGCAAACTCTAACAACAACATACGTCCCGTGGGGCAAAAACTGCCCAATGAACTGGGCATCTATGACATGTGTGGCAATGCGAGAGAGTTTTGCTGGGATAATTATCAAGAGTATCCAAACTATCCACGTACTGATCCGCATGGCCCCAGCACCGGGACTTGGAGGATGAGAAGAGATGGGGGCTGGAGGTTTGCTGCAAAGTACTCTACCATAAGTAGTAGAGCACAGGGCTTAGCTTTGGCAAAAAACAACTACACCGGAATTCGAGTTTGCCGAAAGATTTAGTTACAGAAGCAACTAATGCTCAAGGCAACATTCCAGGATTGGATAACGCCATGCAAAGGCGAAGTGCATGGACAATCCAGAGTTTGTTGCATGCCATATCTTAGGACTGCATGGACTTCAGCGAGACTGGGACAGTGTAAACTGCCACTTGCTTCCTGAATTGCAAGGTTAAAGCTCTGGAAGTGCCCAATGTAGAAGGCATCACATCTGAACTCAGAACTGCCATCCAAGAATTTGGCAAGGTGCTGGTATCGGACTCTGTGCCGAAGATGCTGCCAGCTAAGTTA
>JAEWNJ010000052.1 GCA_023392795.1 Candidatus Cloacimonadota bacterium | reverse complement strand
CGCTTTGGTCTTGCTGCTACTTTCGTTCCCGCCAACTCTGTGGAGATCACGGGAACCGAGTGGAGCCGGCGCGATGCATATCGCAATACTCCCATGGACAGCACTTTCACAGTGTTGGATGGCGATCGGGATTTCCCTGCCGAATATCGCATTGGCATTGCCTACTATCCCAGAAATGCCACCCGCACGGTCTTCAATATGGATTTTGAAGTGGTGGACTACAGCGATGTGATGGATGCCTTTGACCCTGCCTATAACTTCTATGCGGGTGTGGAACACCACATCAGTCACCGCATGCCGCTGCGCTTGGGTTTCCAGGCCGTGAACAGCTACCTTGTGGATACGGAGCTGGGTACGGATGACCAGGGACAGGATATTACTCTGTACCATGCCACAAAGGTTTTAACCCCCATGATCACAGCAGGCTCAGCAGTGAAGATTGCCAAAAATCTTACTCTGGATCTCGGCTTCGGCTATGCCTTCCGGGATTTTGAGGCTCTTGATCTCTTTGGGGATGCTTATTACAACGACAAGATCTACACCGGTTCCAGCAGCTATACGCTGTGGCCTACTTCATATATAAACCTTCAGGACCGCGGTTGGGACAATCCCGACAAGGTAAAAGAAAACTTCATCACCCTCAATGCCGGCCTGTCTTTCGGCTGGTAAACCCGCAAGGGGAACACTATGCATAGATATCTTCTTTTGGTAGCGCTGCTCGCGGCGCTCAGCATGGCCTTCGCCGAGGATCTGCGTCTGGACATCATGTGGTCAAACGACGTCCATGGCGGCATCGATCGTGCGCAGGCAACCTTCATGAATCCGGAGTTTCCTCCTCAATTGGGCGGTGGAGCCTCGGCTGCCACACTGATCAAGATGATCCGTTCCTGGCACACGCCACAGCGCCAATCCCTGCTCCTCGATGTGGGTGATTTCTTCCAGGGACGCCCCGTGGGAACCGTTACCAAGGGTAAAGCGGTGATGGATTATATGAATTACATTGGTTACGACGCCATGACCATCGGCAACCACGAGTTTGACATCCTGCAGGATGATCTGGAAGAGACCGTGGAGCTCGCCAATTTCCCCATCCTTACCTGCAATGTGATCGATGAACGCACCGGCAAGATCCCCTGGTATGCCTTTCCTTATACCGTTGTAAACCGGATGGGTCTGCGCATCGGCATCCTCGGCTTTACCACCACCGATACCGAAAAGATGAGTTTCCCGGAAAACATCAGACATATCAAGTTTCTGGATGAAAAAGAAAGCGTGACCAAGTATGTAAAGATACTGCGCGAAGAGGAATTGGTGGACATCGTGATCGTGCTGGGTCATGCCGGCTTGCCCTACGATGTGGAGCCCACCTATCTCAGCCGCTACGACGCCAAGGGCAATCCTTTGTATGCGGAACGCACCGCACATTGGGGCTGGGATGCTCAGGAGATAGCCCGCGAAGTGGAAGGAATCGATCTTTTTATCGGTGGACACATGCATCGCGGAGTCCCCAAGCCATGGATCGATCCCTACACCCATACCATGGTGATCCAGGGCTATGCTTATGGCTCAAATCTGGGCCTCATCACTCTAACCATTGATCCCGAAACCAAGACCATCTCCGGCTATGAAAGCCCGGCTCTGCGCGAAGGCAGCATGATCACTCTCTTTGAGGATCAGTTTATCCCGGATGACAAAGCCATGGAGATGATCGAAGCGCAGGTGGCCATCGCAGAAAAAGGCATGGACGAAGTGGTGGGATATGCCGGAGTGCATCTTTCCCGCACCAATGTGGATGCCCAATCTCCCATGGGAAACACCATCGTGGAAGCCATGAAATATATGGTGAACGCGGATTTCTCCTTCCTCAATCTGGGGGGTGTGCGCGCCGAAATCAAAAGCGGACCGGTCTCCTATCGCAATATCTTTGAAGTGATGCCCTTTGATAACATGGTGGTGAGCTTCAAATGCAACGGTGAATTCCTGCGCCGTATCATCGAGACCCGTGTGGAAGGATCCCGTGCCGGCTTGATCGTGGCAGGTGCCAATGTAATCTATTCCAAGAAACGTCCTAATTTCGACCGCGTTACCAGCCTGAAGATAGGCGGTGAACCATGGGATCCCAATAAGATCTACACAGTGGTCACCACAGACTTCCTGATGCAGGGAAATGCCGGACTCAATATGCTGATGCAGGTGCCTGAAGAAGATATCACCTATCATCAGATCAATCTACGCGATGCTATCGTGCACTACTTCAAGGAAAACTCCCCAGTAAACACCAAGATCGACGATCGCTGGGAACGTAATGATAACTCTGTGCCAACCGCGGAGATGCTGAAATGGACACAGCAATAATCTACCATTCCGAGACCGGGAATACCGAGCGCTTTGCCAACAGCCTGGCGGAAGCTTTGAAGCAGAAAGGGCACTCGGTTACCGGCATCAAACTGCAGACCTCCGCTCCGGTGAAACAAGCCTCCGTGCGTGATAAACAGGAGATATCCTTCACCAATCTGCCCGATCTCAGCGCTTATGATCTGCTGATCTTCGGCGGCCCGGTGTGGGCCTTTGGTCCGTCTCCGGTAATCATCGCGGCCATCAAACAATGCACAGGACTGCAGGGCAAAACTGCCATACCGATCGCGACCATGGGCTTCCCACTCAAGTTTTTGGGCGGGACAGGGGCACTGGACTATATGAAGCGCGAACTGGCCGCCAGAGGTGCGAAAGTGATCCCGGGACAGGTGTGCCGTCAGATGATGAAGAAGCTGGATGGCGATATCGTCGCGGCTACCAGAGAGATCTGTTCCAGCATCGGATAAACAACCAGATAGACCTTATATACGAAAAAGAACGGGGACTCTGCTCCCCGTTCTTTACGCTTGGGCACTATTCCCGGCCATGATTCATTGATGTTTGTTTGTGGGCAGATGTAAGAGATATGCGGAAAGATGCAGCGTATCAGCCGCGTCGATTCCAATCGGGATACTAGTATAGATAACAGCAGAGTTTAGAGGGTGATACTTTATAAAGGAGGAATCTCAGGCACAAACCGCTTGACAGAAATCCCCCCTTCGCCAGTGTGGTGCAAATGATTCTCAATAAGGATTAGCCATGGCGGAGTATATTGCTAAGTTTCAAGGCTTTCTGGAACAGCGAGGGCTGAAGCTCACTCGCAGCAGAAAGCTGATCCTCGAGGCAGCGTTCAAGCTGCACGAGCACTTCGATGCCGAAAAGCTGCATGACATCATCAAGAATATGGGTGTTTCCCTTGCCACAGTGTATCGCACGCTTCCGCTGCTTGTGGATGCAGGCTTGATTCAACTCGCTGTACGCAGTGAGGGAAGGGATCGTTTTGAACACATCCTGGGCCATCCCCGCCATGTCCATTGGATCTGCGAAAGCTGCAAAGCTGTCTATGAAACTGATCTGGACTTGCTTACTCCGCAATTGGAGCTGGCTGCCGCAGCCCAGAAGTTCAACATCAATACCATCAGCATAAGTATCAGTGGCGTATGCTGGAAATGCAGGACGGACGAGAATGACTCTCAATAAGAAACAGGTTATTGCCCTCGCCGGAAATCCCAATGTGGGTAAAACCACGCTGTTCAATGCTTTGACCGGATCACGGCAGACCGTGGGAAACTGGCCCGGCGTGACCGTTGAGCATAAAAGCGGCAGTTTCACCTACAAAGGCACAAAGTACGAAGTAATAGATTTACCAGGCATTTACAGCCTCAGCGGCGGCACTCCCGACGAACTGGTGGCGCGCAACTACATTCTCAACGAGAAGCCAGATCTCATCATAAACATCGTGGATGCCTCCAATCTGGAGCGCAACCTATATCTCACCGTGCAGTTAATGGAATTGGGCGCGCCAATACTGATGTGTCTGTCCATGGTGGACATCGCGGAACGCAACGGGCTCAAGATAGATATCTCGCATCTCAGTAGCCATCTTGGTTTTGAAGTAAAACCGGTTGTGCTGAACAAGCGCTACGATCCCGAAGCTCTGATGCAGCGGATAGACCTAAACTTGAGTTCATCGCCGATCCCCGCTCAAATCCGCTACGATGAAGTGGTGGAGGAGCATCTGGACAACATCTGGAAAGGGGTGTTGAACAAGAGCAAGCTGGATAGCTTCGATAAAAAGAAGCCTCTTGCCACCGATATATATTGGCAGGTGCAAAAGACCCGCTGGCAAGCTCTGAAGATCATTGAGGGCGATCCCGAGTACCTGATGCAGCTATCCAATGATGAATTGGAAGCTGTGCAAAAGGAAATCCGCGCCATCGAGAAGCATAGGGGACAGGTGGCGATAAACGTGATCGCCGATGATCGTTATGGCTTCATTCGTGGCCTGGTGAAGGATGTGGTGCGCCGGCGCAGACCGGGCAACTGGACATTCTCGGATACGGTGGATAGGGTACTGCTGTCAGGATTTGTGGGTTTACCGATCTTTTTCATCGTAATGTATCTGGTCTTTCTGATCGCGGTGAAGGCAAGCGAGCCGGTGATCGGGATCATCGAAGTAGGCCTGGGCTGGTTGTTTTTGGAACAGCTTCCCAGTTTACTGAATCTGCTGAATGTCCCGGGCTGGATCTCTTACTTTCTCAGCGATGCCATCGGTGGGGGAATCGTGACCATTGGCAGTTTCATCCCGCCCATATTCTTCATTTACATTAGTTTATCCATCCTCGAAGATAGCGGATACATGGCGCGGGCAGCCTTCATCGCCGACAAGTTCATGCGCAGGATCGGCTTGCCCGGCAAGGCCTTTATCCCGCTTTTGGTCGGCTTTGGTTGCACAGTTCCCGCCATTATGGCCACTCGCACTCTGGAAAGCCCCAGAGACCGTGTGTTTGCGTCGCTGCTAACTCCCTTTATGAGCTGCGGTGCTAAGCTTCCGGTTTACACCTTTCTTGCCATGATATTCTTTCCTAAACGCGCTGATATTGTGATATTCGGACTATACTTCTTTGGTGTAATCATGGCGATGCTAACCGGGCTGCTACTGAAAAAGACCATATTCAAGAGCGAACCCGGCAATTTCGTAATGGAGCTGCCGTCCTATCACGTGCCCACCTTCAACGGCATCATGCTCCACACCTGGTTTCGCCTGAAAGACTTCATCCTGCGGGCGGGGAAGACTATTCTCACTGTGATCGTTGTGATTACGATCCTGCAGGCCATCATGGTTCCAAACGTCTTCAGCCCTCAGCGGGAGAAAGTGAGCGTGCTGGAGGTGGCGGGACACGCCATCACACCTATCCTGGAACCCATCGGGATCGAAAGGGACAATTGGGCGGCTTCGGTGGCTTTGATCACCGGGCTCTTCGCCAAGGAAGCCATTGTGGGAACCATGCAAAGCCTGTATTCCGGAACCGAATTGAGCATGGAGATGGCTGAAGAGGATGTAACGCCAAACAGCCTATCTGACAATCTCAAAGCCCGTTTCGGCAGCTGGGCGGCAGCCCTGGCATATCTGCTGTTTGTGGTGCTGTATTCACCCTGCGCTGCGGCATTGGCCATGCTATTCAAGGAGCACGGCAGCCGTTGGACCATCTTTAGCTTTGTATATCTGAATCTGCTGGCCTGGATCATCGCCATGCTCTTCTTCCAGATCGCCCATTTCCATAGCGGATCCTTGTACTGGATTGCACTGGGGCTGGGCATCCTCGCTTTGATATACTTCAATCTTAGAAACATAGGAAAACGCCATGAACGCACAGCGTAGAATGAGACAATGGGGAAGGAGGTTCTTCTCCAGCAGAAGACGGTGTCATTGCCAGCGGGGAGACTGTTTACCCCTTACAGATATGACCGAAGGGATGAGAGGAACAGTCAATTGCAACAACGACTTACGCACTATTGAACGCGGAATATATGTGGGGGCAAGGGTATCCATTTTTCGCAATGAAAGCACGGAACCCAATATCATCGTAGCAGTAGGCGATGCCAGATACGTGCTGGATCGCAGGATCGCGGAGCTGATCAGAGTAAGAATCGACTAGTGACACATGTTTCCCAGCTAATCCGGTTTCCACTTTGAATTGACCCGGGTAATCACGGGGATGCGGCGATTGGGATGTGCATGGTATTTGTTACTTCCAGCGAAAAGAAATTAAGAACCATCATCACGACTGATAGCCTGTTCGGGGTGATCCACAACTCATGATCGCTTTCCTGCGCGTCAGCTCTGATAATGATGAGCTCGGGGATGCCCGTGACTTTTCAAGCCCTCCCCCCCCCCACGTGCCCTCTTTTACCTGGTGCGCCCCAGATACACCTCTGGTACACCGGTCATACGGATGTTCGAGTATTGTATGACAGGTTATCAGGAGGCGCTGAAACTGGAAGAGGGCAAGACACCATGTTGAACATAGGGCTGGATCATAAAAAATGTGTAATGGTCTATATTTACAAATAAGAACTTGACATGGAATAACAAGATCAAAAAACAATACAACTGGTCGCTTGAACTTAAATAGAGTGTAAGAGACGATGATAGTAAGAATGTCCACAACTAACCAGAGAAACAATGAGATGGAATTTACACCACCATTTGGGACTCAACAACAAAGAATGTACTTGAAGATAAACTGTTATTTATTGAAAACCACTAGTTTAGGGGAATGAATGTTTGAAAGAATGTTTATATTCTGCACATTCGCTGTTCAGGAATCACATCAGGATGATCCGCTCTTACTCCTGTTAATCACCGGAATCTATCTCTGTAAGGTTAGTTCCGGAAAACGAACCACCATAACCAAATTCAGCGCAATCAAACAGGAGGAAAGATGAACCGAATGGTAGTACTGGTCGTGATGCTTATCATGATAGCACCGATATGCACCATTGCACAAAACAGCATGCCAATCATGCAGACCTTTAAAGGACATTATGGGAATTCATGGTTTGGAGAAAGACTTATTGCCATGGATTATAACGTGGATGGGTATGATGATTTGATAGTATATACACGCATTCACGGCCCCAATCAGCTATCTGCAATTTTATTCTATCTTGGAGGATCCCAAATGGATTCAATACCAGATTTCGTCCTACAAAGCCAATACCGCGGACAAGTATCTAAGGATTTTTTTCTAAATGCAGGAGATGTTAACGGGGACGGATATGATGATTTGCTAATCAAAAAGTTCTATGAATCAAGCCGTGATTCCTGTGCAATGCAGTTTTATTATGGAGGGACTAATACAGATTTTGAGCCAGACTTCGAGATAGTTGTACCAATTCACTTGGATACTCCCAGAATTAGTAAGGTATCCTGCATAGGGGATGTGAATAATGATGGCTACGATGATCTGGGATGTCGGGTATGGGAGAACGATGAGTACAATGGAGAACCCAAGCTGGCAATCCTCTATGGAGGAACATGGAACGAAGAGATACTTGAGAATACCGTAAGTCTCCAGATAAAGCATGACATCGAGCCGGTTGGAGATGTAAATGGGGATGGGTTGGATGATTTTGTCACGGGTTTTGGGGCTACAATAAACGGCGAATTCAATATTTATCGATATCTCTACTTAGGCAGCAATACCTTTAATATCAATGACCGGATTCTGATGTTTCAAGTGCCATATGCAAATGCGGGAGGACAAACCTTTGCTGCTGCCTATGGCATTGGCGATTTCAATGCCGATGGTTTTGATGACATGGTTTACTGCGATGGTGATTCATGGTATGATAATAACAAGATACGCTTGGGTGGACCAGATATCCTAATCACACAGGATATAACGGTTCAAAGCTACCAGTTGGCTAACTTGATGGAACTGGGAACCTGGCAGAAGATTGCTTTTGGTGATTTCAATGGAGATGGTTTCAGCGATCTGGCTGGCAGTGATTGGATGGCCTTTACCTGGATCGGCCATGCGGGCATCTGGCTGGGGAAAGCCATTCCCAACGGCCAGTATGATCTGCGGATTTCCAGCCCTGCCTTTTCACCCTTCCACCAGTTTGGCTGGCAACTGGCTGCTGGTGATTTCAATGGGGATGGCTTCTGTGATCTGGCGGTGTCAGCCCCTCAATCAGATTCACCCAATCCTTGGTATAATGGCTATGTGTATATCTTCGCGGGTAATGCGCAATTAGCTGATACCACTGTGGCTAATGAAGATGAAGTGCTTGTTCCGGAGCAAGCTCTTCTGGGAATGCGGAATTATCCCAATCCTCATGTCGGAGATGGTAGCGGCATCTCCTATGAAATTGAAGGAACAGTGCCCAGCCTGGTAACGCATGCAAAGGTTGCTATCCACAATATCAAAGGCCAGTTGATAAAGCAGATTGATATAGACGATGGGGAACTTCGCAAGGGTATTGGCACCATATCCACACCCCGACTGAAATCCGGGGTTTACATCATTTCTTTGTGGCTGAACGGCAAGAAATCGAAAAGCGAGAAAATCGTTATCAAATAAAAGAAAAACTGATGAAAAAGCTCATCGTTGTATTATATCTCATGCTACTTGCTTCAACTTTAGTGGCTCAAGTCGATAACTTCATGGTTGGTTGCTATTCATTTATGAAAGCATATCCAAGCTACAGTGCATTTCATGACAGCATTATATCATACTTGAAAAATGCTGATTACAATGCTACTATGTACGAGACAAACGACTCTAATGTCGATTATACAAATGACCTTATCGACAGACTTAATGCCCAGGGGATAGGCTCATACCTTTGCGATTATTACTGGGATAAGGACTCGAGCACTTTAGAAACTACATCTGGATCTTATGCCATATCTACGGGGAATAGATGGGAGTTCCAGGCAGAGTATGACTCAGACAACCCAAACTATCCCAATGCTGATACTTACTTCTATAAATTCTGCCATTCAGGTCGAACGGGTGGCTATTCATTTGATCATGATAGAGATATCTGGAGGTGTAACGCTGAAGGATTAAATGCTGATCCACCCGGAGTCGCTTTACATGGTCTTAGACACAGGTGGCGTAACTCAGGGGGAATGCCCATAAGTAAGCACTTTTTGCTTGACAGTATTAGACCTACGGCATCTGATGGCGTAAGTGAAAAAATATAGTAATAATAGGAGATATAGATGCTTACCATAGATTGGAAAGAACGCTTGACGCTGGATACGGACTATTATTTGGAGCACAAGTTACCGCTTCAGGATTATGATTTTGAGATCATCTTCAACGCTTATCCCGAACGCAGCCATGGCAAGATCCCGGCGGAAGTGATTGCTTTCATCTCTGGGATCATCGTGCAGCGCCTGGGTAAGAAGCATGCAGAGCAAATCCCATTTTTCCGTCATCTGTGGTTAAAAAAAGGCGATAATGGCAAGCTGGCCTTTGCCACGATCATGAGCAAGTTAGCCCACAAGAAAGCTGATATCTATATCCCCTTGATGGAAGAGATGATGGCCAAAGCGGACAGCAGCGAAATTGGTTCATTGATGGACAAAGTGATGCTGCCCCTTTGCCGCAAGCATGACGATAAGTACCTGCCGATCGTTTTTGGCTGGACCCGGCGCGCTTCGGAAGCTGTGGCCAGACAAGCCGCCAATCTGTGCTTGAAGCTGATAAAACGCAGAGAGGATCTGACCCCCGAGGTGCTAAAGCACTTTCAAAACATGTGGTCTTATCCCCTGGGCGAAGCGCAGAGCTTTCATGTGACGCTGCTCAAGACCGTGGCAAAGCTGAATCCTGAGCTATATCTTGATGTTTGGCATGAATATGGCATATCCAGAGATCCGCAGATCGTGGAGATCCTATGCTCTTCTATCCAGGACTACCACGTGGAGCTTGAGCCCATGATAGATCTATGGACCAGGAGTGGCAATGCCCGGGTAAAAAAAGCCGGCACCAACGCATACCGGTTGATAATGAGAAAGAAAGGAGCCTGAAAAGGAAGTGGATCTGAGTATATACATTACTACGCTGGGAATGGAACGCTTGCAGAAACGCATCAATGACCTGATGACAGAGCGTCCTGAGGTGATCAAAGCAGTGGCGATTGCCAGAGAGTTTGGCGATTTGAGCGAAAATGCCGAATATAAAGCTGCCAAAGAAAGGCAGCGTGCCATTGACAGTGAAATAGACTATCTGCGCAGACGGGCTGCTACCTTGAAGGTGATAGATCCCAGCCATCTGCCCAAGGACGCGGTGCGTTTTGGCAGCACGTGCAAGACAGTGGATGAACACACGGACGAGGAGATCAGCTTCAAGATCGTCGGTGCGGCCGAATTGAATTTTTATGAAGACGAGAAGGCATTGCAGGTGGTATCGGTAGTTTCACCCATCGGAAAAGGCCTGCTAGGCAAAAAGCTGAATGAGATCGCACTAATCCAAGCTCCCATGGGCGAACGACAGCTAAAAATATTGGAAATAAAATAACATATAAACGGAGTACCAATGAAAAAAGCCAACCCCAAAAAAGCCCTAAGCTATGATCGGAAGAACTTTTGGAAGGAAGCACCCGCCGCAGAGCAAAAAGCTGCGATGGATTATGCGATTCCCTACAAGAAGTTTCTCGATGAATGCAAGACAGAGCGTGAAACGGCCATCTGGATGGAGAAGCTGCTGAAAAAACATAAGTTTGTGAGCGTTGACTCAAAGAAAGGTTCCAAAAGAGTATATAGAGTGTTTCGCGGCAAGACCATGGCCGTGGCCATCCTGGGCTCAGAGCCACTCAACCAGGGATTTAACATGGTGGCGTCTCACATCGACGCGCCCCGCATCGATCTGAAGCAAAATCCGCTTTATGAAGATGGCCCCAGCCAAATGGCCTGCATGCGCACGCACTATTACGGCGGCATCAAAAAATACCAATGGGTATCCACCCCCCTTTCCCTGCACGGTGTGGTAGTGAAAAATGACGGCAGCCTGTTGCACATCAGCATCGGCGAAAACGACGATGAACCCGTATTCATCATCCCCGATCTGCTGCCTCATCTGGCTTCCAAAGAGCAGTATTCCAAGAACCTGAAAGATGCCATCGACGCCAGCAAACTGAATCTGGTATTTTCCGGCATCATTGAAGCCGGCGCCGAGGAAAAGGAAGCTGCCAAAGCATACGCTCTGAAGGTTTTGAACGCCAAGTACGGCATTACCGAGGCTGATTTCCTCTCTGCAGAATTGCAGTTGGTGCCCGCTGTGAAGGCTCGCGATGCCGGAATCGATTCTTCCATGGTGGTGGGTTACGGTCAGGACGACCGCGTATGTGCTTACACCGCCCTCACCGCTTTGCTGGACAATATGGAGATCAATCCCAAACGTAGCATGATCGTTTATTTCTCTGACAAGGAAGAAGTGGGCTCACAGGGTGCCACAGGTGCTCATTCCGTGTTTATTCGCGACTTTGTGGGCGAGCTTCTGGCATATAAGGGCGAGGATAATTCCAGCGCCAACCTGCGCAAGGTGTTCCTCAATTCCCAGATCCTCAGCGGTGACGTGACCGCTGTGGTGGATCCAAACTATCCAAATGTGCATGAAAAGCAGAATGCGGTGATCTTCAATCACGGCATGGGCATCTCCAAATTCACCGGAAGCGGTGGCAAGTATGGATGCAACGACGCCAGCGCGGAATTTACCGCCAAGGTGTTACAAATCCTGAATTCAGCCGGAGTATTCTGGCAAATGGGCGAACTGGGCAAAGTGGATGAAGGCGGTGGCGGAACCATTGCTTACATACTGTCAAACCTGGGCGCCGAGGTGTTAGATTGCGGAGTGGGAATCATGGGTATGCATTCGCTGTACGAGCTTTGCTCCAAGGCGGATCTGTACTCCACTTACAAAGCTTACAAGGCATTTCTGGCAACTTAAAAAGTAACATAGGAGGTTCGTAATGAAAAGGTTGTTACTTGTAATACTGATACCGCTGTTAATCTTCGGCTGTGTCAGCAACAAGGCTTTCCGCGAGGAAAAGGCAAGGATCGACAAGATCGAAAGCGCTTTGGCGCAGAATAATACGGAACTGGGTGTATTGCGCAAAGAGATCATGCAAGATCGTCGTAGCGGAGCGGGTAGCTCCAAGGAAGAGATCGAAGCTCTGGTCACTGTGATCCGGGAGATCAGTGATGATCAGATGAAGCAAAACGCTTTGATGCAAGAAGATATCGCTTTTTTGATGGACAAGATGAGCAAGAATCCAATGGTCGATGCCAGCGGCGCTACCACCGGTACCGATCCACAGATGGTGAACCGCATGAACGCTTTGGCTGACAATCTGGAAAAGAGCTCTACCGATCTAAATCAGAAGATAGCCGCGATGCAGAAAGACATCAACGCTCTGAAAGCCGGATCTTTGAGTGCCGCATCCACTGCTGCCGGCAGCCAGGAAGTTGCCGCTCTTCAGGCTCAGATCGAAGCGCAACGCAAAGCTCAGGAAGCGGAACTGGAAGCCCTTCGTAAAGAATTGGCAGCCAGAGATACTGCCGGGGAAAGCTTGAAACCTGTGGTGGCTGGAAGCTCGGACGCAAACAGCGAACGTGATGAATATGAAAAAGCTCGCATGGAGTACAACCAGGGTAATTACGACAAAGCCCTGCAAAAGCTGGATGCCTTCGTGGCCCGCTATCCCAAAAGCGAGTACGCTGGGAACGCATATTACTGGAGGGGTGAGAGCCTGTATGCCAAAGGTGAAATGCCCGATGCCCTAAAGGAATTTCAGAAGGTGGTCACCGCTTATCCGGATTCGTGGAAAGTGGCTGATTCTCAGCTCAAGATCGGAATGTGCCAGATGAATATGGGCAACAATAGCGAAGCTCGTTCCGCCCTGAACAAGCTGAAACGCGATTTTCCCTATTATGGCCGCATGGATCTGGTGAATATATACCTGGAACAAATGAATCAATAAGATAAGCTTGAACGACGGATTAGCGGGATGCGAAGTACGATTGCACTGATCCTCATGCTATTGTGTGTGCCTGGCCTGTGGGCCGAGCAGACTCAGAAAGAAGCTGATGAGATCGCCAGTAATCTGGCTCTGTTGATCGATGCCGGATCTCCAGTATTTTTGGATCTGCGTTGCGGCGAGTGGACGCCTGCTCTGTCGCAAAGTCTATCCGAAGAACTGCTGGCCAAAGGCGTGGATCTGCGCGAGATCAAGACTCATTCGCTCTTTGACGAGGAATCAGTAATGCCCCAAAGCATTCTACTTGAGGATTATGGGATCACGGAAGCCAGGCTGGTGCAAGTAAATCTGGATCTGCACTGGCAAGTGGTCGAGCATAAGTCCTTTTTCTCCTATCGCAGCGAACGAAACCCCGTATACCGTTTTGTGGTGAAGCAGTTACAACTGCCTCAACATCAGCTAAACAAAATAGATACATATGATTTCAGCCCGGCGGGGTCCAGAGATAGCAGTATATCTGCACCCCGCCTCCGCTGGTTTGACCCTCTCATTGCCGGCACTGCGCTGGCATCGATCATCTTCCTGCTGTGGACCATCGAATAAAGGAACATGGATGAAACCTTATCTTGGCTTAGTAATGATCTTGCTGCTTACCTTCACAGCTTGCAGTAAAAATAAAACTGAAATCAGCTCCGCCGACAAACTGGCCAAAGCCGATGAATTGTACGCGGCAAAGAAATACACCAAGGCTGCCGTGCTTTACGACGAGATATCTTTTGAGCGCAAATCGGCGTCAACCGCTTATGCCACGTTACGTTTGGCGGATAGCTATTTCGCGGTGAATAAGTTTACCGATGCCAGGCTGAAGTATCAGCAATTCATCGATTCCTTTCCCGATCACCAGAACATATCCGATGCCTATTTCCGGATCGGTCAGTGTCTGTTTGAAGAATCATTGAAGCCCGATTATGACCAAAATGAGACAGCGGAGTCGATCGAGGCGTTTCGCAATTTTGTGGATCGCTTCCCTAAGGACAGCCGTTATTCCCAGGCTGTGGATTACATCCGCCGGGGGCAATTTAAGCTCATCGAAAAGAAGTATCAAAATGGCTATATCTATTACAAGATGAAGGATTACAGCGCCGCGCTGATGTACTTCGACGAAGTGATAGCTCTTGGCAATACCGACAATCTGGACAAGATGTCTCTGTACTATTCCGCGCTGTTGCATTTGCACCAAAAGAATGCTGAAGCAGCCAAAACAGCGTATCAACGTCTCAGTTCCCGGTATCCGGGATCGAAAGAAGCTGCCAAACTGGCTGATAAGTTTTGAGATAGCGAATATGAACCCCTTGATTAGTTTGAATGGGGCGTGGGCGCTTTTGGGAGGGAGCTTTGATCCCATCCACAATGGTCACCTTTACCTGGCCAAAGAGGTGCTCAGTCTCAGTCCGATCAAGAAAGTGATCCTGGTGCCCAGCTTCAATCACAATTTCAAGGGAGATCAGATCATCCTGGATTACGACAAACGTCTGGAGCTGGCCAAAGAGGCAATCGATCACTATTGTCCGCTCCACTTCATCATACAGCCTGCAGAGGATTTCCGTTCTCCCATCGAGGTGTGGGACGCGGAGCGGGGTGAAAGCGGCTATACCAGCGACCTCATCCGCAAGCTCAAGGCGCAGATGCCGGAGCAGAACTTCGCTTTCATAATCGGAGCGGATAATCTGGAAAAGCTGCCCCAATGGCACGATTTTGCCTGGCTGAAGGACAATCTGCATTTCATCATCCTGCCCAGGCCGGAATCCTCAATGCCCTGCGATGTCCTGAGCATGATCGCGCATACTATCCTGGAGATGCCCTTGTGTCCCATCTCTTCATCGGATATTCGGGCAAGAATCTCTCGAAATGAGAGCCTGGAAGATTTGGTACCCTCGGGTCTGGAACAGAAAATCAGGGACTTGTATAGATGAGCAAGCAGCGTTTCCTCGATAGAGTGCCGCTAAGCCCCAAACAGAGCCTTAAAGAAGAGGTGGCAAACGCCATCACTCATGGCATTGGCGTGGGACTGGCGATCGCGGCCCTGGTAATTCTGGTGGTTTTTGCCGCCCGGATCAGCGACACTTGGAAGGTGGTATCCTTTAGCATATATGGCGCCACGATGATCATCCTCTTTCTATCGTCCACGCTGTACCACTCATTTCCCCAGCCTTATCTGAAAAGATTCTTTCGTATTTTGGATCATTCATCCATCTTTCTCCTCATTGCCGGCACCTATACTCCAGTAACCATTGGCTCGATGCGCGGCGGGTGGGGGTGGACCCTCTTTGGGGTCATTTGGGGCCTCACTATAGTGGGCATAGTCCTGAAGATATTCGCCATGAGCAAGCTGAAATGGCTGTCCATAGTAGTATATCTGATGATGGGTTGGATCATTCTGATCGCCATCAAACCGCTGATAGCCGTGGTTACTACCAAATTCCTGATCTGGATTCTTGCCGGCGGCCTGGCTTATAGCCTCGGAATCATCTTCTATGTAGCGCGCAAACTGCCCTTTCATCACGCGGTTTGGCATCTGTTTGTGCTGGCCGGCAGTATCTGCCATTTCTTTGCCATGCTTTCGTTGATGGCGACATGAGGCCAAACCCCATACCGGGGGGATCCCTTGAGTATTAAGAATAGAACTATCATCAGCTTGTTCCTGAGCTTCCTTCTGGTACTGGGAATCATCATTTTTGCCACCAACAGAGTGATCAACAGCTCTTTTGAGGATCTGGAGACCAATACCATTCTGTCAAAACTGCGCAGTTTACGTAGTGGGCTGGAGCAGGAACAAAAAGAACTGGAAAAGACTGCGCGGGATTGGGCTCATTGGGATGACATGAGGGATTACGTAAATCATCAATATCCCTCTTTTATCCAGAGCAACTTCTCAGAATCGCTGTTTCAAAACTACAACATAAACCATGTTGCCATTATTGACACCAACTTCCAGGTGGCGTACGCCGCAGCATACGATCAATACGATGAAGATTATCAAGATCTCAGTAGTATAGGTTTTGACTATCTGGAACAGTTGATTCCGGATCTAAAGGATTTGCAAGCGAGTAACTACCTGAGCTTCACTCTGAAAACTTCATTTGGACCGATGATGCTGGTCTTCATGCCGATCCTGGATAGCAGTGCCCAGGGCCCGGTGAATGGCTACTTTATGATGGGCCGGATCCTGAAGGACTATTACATTCAAGGAATCCGGGGCTTGAGCGGAGTAAGGACTACTGCCACCGATCTGACTCAGGATTATAACGATACGATTCAGCAGAAAATCAATGACACGGTCACCGGGAACCGCGTCAAGCTGCTGGACAATATATGGATATCCGCTTCAGACTTGCTATACGATGTAAATGGCGATAAGCTCTTCCTGATCGAAATCAGCGCTCCGATGGAGGCTACTGAGATTGCCCGTGATATGCGAAACGTCTTCCTGATCATCTTCATCTGCCTCGGGTTGTTCTTGGGCGTGCTGTTGAATTACATCCTGGGCAAATACGTGCTAAACCGCCTGGTCGATGTACAAAAGAATGTAAAGCATGTAACCGATGATCCCACTAGCGATATCACCCTGGCAGTAAAGGGCGATGACGAACTGAGTGATCTGGCCAACAATATCAATCGCATGCTCGGTTCCCTGCGCGATAGCCGGGTGGAATTGGAAGCTGCCAAGCAACGGGCAGAAGAAAGTGATCGCTTGAAGTCCTCCTTTCTAAACTCCATCACGCATGAATTGCGCACTCCCCTGAACCATATCATGGGTTTCAGCCAGCTTATTAGCAGTCAGATCAAGGATGGCGAATTGAAGGATTTTGCCCGGCAGATCTACATCAGCGGAGAATCACTGCTAAGGATCATCCAGGATATCATCGATCTTGCCCTTGCCGAGCACTCCATGCTGAAAGCAAAACCGCATCCCGTACAGGGTTACGATCATTTTTTCCGCAACAAAACCGCGCTGGAAGAAATCCTCAAGGCATCGGGTAATGAACACGCCGTGAAGCTGATCTTCAATGCCGATCAATCCTGCCTGATGAAGGAATTGCTCCTGGACTCGGGTAAGGTAAATCAAATCCTGCACAAGCTCTTCCTCAATGCCGTGAAGTACACTGCCAAAGGTCAGATAGAATTTGGCATGCAGGCCATAGACGCAGAAAACCTGCGCTACTACGTGAAGGACAGTGGAATCGGGATCGAAGAAGAGAAGCAGAAGCTAATCTTCAATTACTTCCGTCAATCCGATGAAGGATCAAACAGGAAGTACAACGGAGTGGGCATCGGCCTTTCCATCGCCAAAAGGATTTCCGAGATCATCGGGGCTACCTTGTATGTGGAATCTGTATATAAGCAGGGCAGTTGTTTTTATCTGGATGTACCTTGCGTGACGCGGAAGCTGCTAGTGGATAAAGGATCGGGGTCTCCTGCTGATATACTACTCAGCCTGCCTGACGCTACCTTTTTGGTCGTGGATTCAGACCCCACGGCTTTGGTGATTATCAAGAGTCTGATCACCAGCATTCATGCTTCTTGCCATGTAAGCTCCGGCATAAAATCCGCGCTGGAGATTGCCCGGGTCAATACCGGTATCAACTGCGCCATCATCGCGGTAGAGCTATGTAAGGGTAAGGAAACACAAGTGATAAAGTCTTTGCGGGAGATCAATCCTCAATTGCCGGTGGTCTTCACCAGCGCCGGTATGGCTTTTCCCGATGATATCCACAAGAATGCTAGGGTGTATATCATCCGAAAGCCTATCGTACGCGATGAGTTCCACGACATCCTTCGCGCCTGCGTTACCGGGGCTTGATGCCTCTTAGTGCTGAAGTAGAGGCAGATCTTTCATCCACTTGGCAGCAGCTGTGTGAAAGCAATTGCGTAGGATCTTGATGCTTACGGGGTTTAGCTTACCGCTATGCTCATCCATAAAGATCTTCTTGAATTCCACCGCCAGGCAGAGAACCTGACCAGGATATGTGTTATGCAGCCAACGTGAGAGATTGCCCCCGGGAAACTTCACATCGCAACGCACATCCAGAGTCCTCCCGGGTAGAATCATCCCGTCCAGATTGATCCGCAGTTCCTCTACATAAGAATGGTACTGCTCAGGCATGTTGTTCCGGCCCAGAATAATGTCCGGATTGTCAATCTGGGGATCAGGTTCTGCGTTCGGACCCTTTCGCCGGTGATTGTAACTGTGCATATCGAAAACCACGATGAAGGGATGAAAGGATAAGAGGCGATCCACTTCGTACTTCAGCGTGGAATACCAATTCAGATAGTCACACATCAGGACTTTCACGATACTCTCCGGCAGGGGTGTGCTGCGCACGTTCAGTCCCCAGGCATCTTCCGGATTCTGATACACCGCGCGCGCTGCCGGGCGATTGAGATCAACGGCAAAACGGCTGGTCTCCACGATGATGTGGTTCGGATAAAGTCTGGCAAAGGTATCTGTATGAGGATCTTCTTCCATATAGCGCACAGCATCGCCGATCCCGTTGTAGGGCATCAGGATTTCTGGCATTTCATGCCCATTGTGAATAGCCAGAGCCAGGACGGGGCTGAGAGTATCCGAAAAGTGGTAGCGGGTTTGGATCATCACTGCCCCTGATAGCTTTCCATGAAGTCAATCAGTCTCTGCAGGATGCAGAGATAACGCTGCACATCATTGGTTCCGATGTTTTGTTCCTTGAGTCCGGTGCCAAGTATCTTGAGATCGATACCGGTGATCAGTTCCGCCTGGTCCAGTAGCTGATCCAGAGTATGAGGATAAGGATGACCAGCCAGGAAGAAGAAGCCTTTTATGGCAGGGATTACAGCTCTGATCGACATTCTCATGGTCTCGCGCAGATGACGGGAGCGGCCGGCAGCTTCCAGGGTGCTTTGTCTGGTGAGCAACCATTTGCTTTTAAACTCGCGTTCCATCTGCAGGCGCACATCCGCTTTACTAAACTGCAGATTGGTCAAAAGGTCCTCTTTGCACATGAGGTTTTCTTTGTCTGAGCTGATGATATTGATAAACTCCAAGGGGTAGGAATCCAGGGATGAGGCGATGAAGCTCCGCGTAACGATCAGGGGAAGCATCAAAGCTTTCTTCCTGGCATATTGCGCCAGTCCAGCGAGCTTGTCCAGCTGCTGATCGGGTGTGTCGTCCAGCACCACCACAGCGCCATATTCTCCTAATATATCATGATAAACGCATACTTGTAGCAGGGTGTCCTTTACTGCATCCAAGCTACTTAAGATTCCGGTGTAGGGGTGTTTCATTTTCATTTCCTCACATATTTGGCCAGATAGTTGGCGGCGCAGGCTTTGGCAAGGTTCCTGATTCTACCGATGTATGCCGCCCGTTCGGTTACGCTGATCACGCCGCGGGCATCCAGGAGATTGAAGGTGTGCGAGCTTTTGAGCAACATATCATAAGCGGGGTACACCAGATTCTTGCTGATCAAAGCCATACACTCTGCTTCATACTTGCCAAAGAGCTCAAAAAGCAGCGCTGTATCGGCATATTCAAAGTTATAAGCGCTGTACTCTACTTCTTTATCGAAATAGATATCCGCGTATCTGGATGTCCCATTATACTTTAGCTCTCGGTAATCCGAGACATCTTGGATGTACATAGCCAGGCGCTCCAGCCCATAGGTCAATTCCACGGATACGGGAAAGACGTCAAACGAACCAACCTGCTGGAAGTAGGTGAATTGCGAGATCTCCATGCCATCCAGCCACACTTCCCAGCCCAGACCCCAGGCTCCCAAAGTGGGTGATTCCCAATCGTCTTCCACAAAGCGGATATCATGCTTTTCCGTCTCGATACCAATGGCAGAAAGGCTCTTCAGATATAGGTTCTGGATGTCATCGGGGCTGGGTTTGATGATCACCTGAAATTGATAATAGTGCTGAAAGCGATTGGGATTTTCCCCATATCGTCCGTCTTTGGGACGGCGGCAGGCCTGCGGATAGGCGATCGCGCAGGGTTTCTCTCCCAAAGCTCCAAAGAATGTGGCGGGGTGAAAGGTCCCCGCGCCCATCTCCACGTCGTAGGGCTGGATCAATTGGCAGCCTTTGGCCGCCCAGTATTGCTGCAGGGTCAAGATAATATTCTGAAATTCCATCATTTATGTCCTGTGATTTTTTGGCATTTCCGTTTCAGGCGGATCAATTCATCCCTCAGATCCGATAGATCCCTGGCGATGGCGGGGAGCTGAGCCGAGAGTTGCAATTTCTGCTTGGCAATGGCCTCTTCGCGGGCTTCTTCGAGCAGGCTTTTATCCTGTTTCAGCTTTTGCCTCGCTCCCTCGATGGTGTAGCGCTGATTGTACAGCATATCTTTGATCTTTTTCAGGGTCTCGATTTGCTGTAACGAATAGCGCCGCTGATGCCCGCTTTTCTTAGGTCTGAGTGCAGGTATCTCGCTCTCCCAGTAACGCAGTACGTGAGCCTTTACCTCCAGTAAATTGCTCACTTCGCCAATGGTATAATAGTACTTCGTCATGCGTGTCTCCTCTTTGAAAACAGGCTGAGCACATACAGAAGCGCTGTGCTGAACACAAAGAACCATGGATAGGGATAGATCTTGTGATACAAGGGGACCACAACGCAAGTGTATAGAGGCGCGCTGATGTTACTGATCTCAAACAGCTCCGTCCGGTTCAGCACTCCTCCCTTGGGATCCACAATCATCGAAATCCCTGTATTGGCAGAGCGATACACCTGTATCCGTGATTCGATGGCACGAAACTTGGTCATAATCCCATGCAGCCAGGGGCCGTATGAAGTACCAAACCAAGCATCATTGGTGATATTCACGTGATAGTCAGCCTTGGCCTTGTTCCCGTCGGGCAGTGTGAAATTCGCTTTTTGCATAAAATGCGGGAACGCCAATTCATAACAGATCGAGGGGGAAAAATCGTGTTGAGCGCAGTAGTAACGCGGTATCTTGGTGCCAAACTCCCAGTTTGCCTGCCCAAACTGCAATTTCCACAGCATGGGGAAGGTATCCAGCCAGAGCATTCTTTCGCCCACTGGTACGAGGATGTTCTTGTAAAAGATCTCACCCATCTGGTACCTGGGGCCAAAGAGATTGGCAGCGTTGTAATAATAAGCCGATTCCGGGTGTTCCGCTGGCGCGGCTGTGCAATGCGGGAAACCCGTGAAAACGTTGATGTCATGCTTTTCGATAATGTCCATCAGGTCATCATGGACGGTGGTGATCAGCATCAGATAATTTGGTACAGCAGCCTCAGGATAGATGATCAAATCCATGTCTTGCGCCGCCGCCAGGGCGGTAAGGCTGTCATACCGCGCGATGATGAGGTCATAATTGTCGGTCACCCATTTTTCGTCTTGAGGGATCGAGGGCTGCATCACCGCGATGCGGGCATCTTGTTTCTCCAGAGGGAGATACTTCAGGCAATATACGCCATAAGCCAGCCACAGGGTAAGGATCAGCGCGATAGCGCCAAGGCCTTTCCAGGAATAGCTTTTGATCCGGAAAATGAGGTAGTTCAGGCTCAAGATCAGGATCGCCAACAGAGCCATACCCCCCAGATCCAGCACCTGCAACAGAATCCGATAATCGCCCAGGGCATAACCGATGTGAAACCACGGGAAGCGCAATTCACTGAAGTTTTGCAGGTATTCAAAAGTGACAAATGCAGATACGAAGGACAGCCATCTGAGCCCGGGTAAACGGTGCCACATGCGCTCCAGCAGAGCGAAGGCAACGAAGTAATACAGCCCATAGAGCAGCCAGATCCCGATCAATCCGCCGGGAGTCACTTCCCCGATCCAGTAGAAAACCATACTGATCTGAATGGCGGAAAAGATGATCCCGCCAAAGATCAGTTCCTTGGTCCGGTGCTTTGACCGGCTGATGTAGGCGAGCAGGGGGATAAAGGCCACAAACACCAGCAG
Source organism: Candidatus Cloacimonadota bacterium (assembly GCA_023392795.1). Lineage (GTDB taxonomy): Bacteria > Cloacimonadota > Cloacimonadia > Cloacimonadales > Cloacimonadaceae > UBA5456. Next base: position 2,743 of record JAEWNJ010000052.1, on the reverse strand, counting down.
TCCCGTATGCAGCGGCAAACGGGAAAGGCTCAGCAACAAGGCTGAGAGAATGATCAAACCGTAGCTTTTAAGGAACCTGCTCATAATTCACTTTTAGTAGGCGTACCTGACGGTTATCCACCACTATGGCAAGCACTTCCTGACCGATTGTCATGATCCCGGGCACGCTGCTCATCGGTAAAAACGCGGCACTCATGGTACTTACCAGAGCCGTATCGCTGAGGCTGATACCGTTGTTATATGGATCATAAACGATCTGCCCGTTTTCACTTACGATTTCCTGTCCCAAGCTGGAAAACACGGTGCTCTTCTTCTCTTGCTGGTCGTAAACCACCACATAGTCGCGGTTTGCGAAGAGGTGATCTACCCTCTTTACGATGAAGCGCCCAAAGCGGAACAACTCACTGCCATCCAGGAGATTATACGCGATAATCTCGGAGGCAGCGCTATCCCAGATATAGCAGTTTTGCTCTGTACCCAAAGCGATCCCTGCTGGCTGCACCGAGTTCTTGAGTTCCCAGGTGGCCAATAGCTTGCCGTCTGGATTGAATTTCTTCACTTGCTTCTGGTTTCCATCCAGGGCATACACAGAGCCGTCCGGCCCCATGGTGATATCGGCCAGGTTTCGGAAGTTCGTATTGCCCATACCGATACCGCCCAAAACGTTCACTTTTTTGCCTTCGCGCCAGAGATAAATCTGATGGGCGGCGGGAACCATGGCAAAGGTGGTTTGTGAGCCTGGATCGTAAAAGGCTTTGCTGATATTCTCTTCATAGCTGAAGGTATTGAAGAGGCTGAAACTGCTGATATTCATGGGCGGCAGTTTACCCGAGGAAGCGCAGCCGGCCAAAGCGACTACGATGATGACAAAGAGGAGGATCTTACGCATGATTAAACTCCTTTGATCTTCAGATCGCGCAATTTGCCCTGGATGGACGATTTGTCCCCAAAACGGTTATACTCCAGGGTGTAAGCGATATCGATAATGCTGTTTTTCTTCAGTAAAGGCAGGTAATCACCCAGATTGTATCCGATCAGATCCAGCGATATCCCATCCTTTACCACTTTCAATTTCAGGTGATTACGCCCGACATTATAGGGATAATTGGCCACCGATACATCGCGGCTCATAAAGGTCGGTCGCAAGTTTTCCGGGCCGAAGGGAGCAAAGCGCTCGATCGCGTCCAGCAGATAGCCATTGATGTCGTAGAGTTCGATCTGATGGTCGATCACCAGGGGAGGCTGAATCTGCTCCATCTGCAGATGATCGGCCACGTAGCGCGCCAGTTCATTTTCAAAGCGGTCGATGTACTCCTGGTAAATGGTGAGTCCCACGGCGTATTTATGCCCGCCAAAGCTGTGCAGATTGTGCTCTGTATGTTGCAGCGCGGCAAAGAGATTAAAATCCGCCACGGAGCGCCCGGAGCCGCTGCCAAAGCCATCTTTGAAGGAAATCATGATCACCGGCCGGTAGTATTTTTCCACCAGTTTGGAGGCCACGATCCCGATCACACCTTGATGCCAATCGTCCGAAGAGACTACCATGCACGGCGTTTGCGCCAGATTTTTATACTTCTTCTCGATGATCTCGCAGGCCTCATAAAAGGTCTTCTGATCTTCCTGCTGCCGCAGAGAGTTATCCCGCTCGATCATTTCCGCCAGATCGCTGCTATTGCTTTCATCCGTGGATATGAGCAATTCCACCGCCATCGCGGCACTGCCCATTCTACCTGCGGCATTGATCCTGGGCGCGATCCCAAACACGATGTCCGTGGTGTCTAATGTCTTGTGATTCAATCCGCTTATCTGGATCAATGCGTTCAGACCCAGGTTCTTCTTCTCGATCAGATGTTGCAGTCCTATCGAGGCAAAGATCCGGTTTTCCCCCACCAGAGGAACGATGTCTGCAATGGTGCCAACTGCCACTAAATCCATGTATTTGAGTACGTTTTCGCTGGTATCGATGCCCAGACGCTGATAAATCGCCATCAGCAGTTTATAGGCCACTCCCACGCCGGCGAGATGCTCAAATGGATACTGGCAATCGGGCAATTTGGGGTTGATGATGGCCAGAGCGGGGGGTAATTCGTCCTTGGGATTGTGGTGATCGGTGATAATGATCTCCATGCCCAGGTCTTTGATCGCGTTGATCTCTTCCAGGGCGTTCACTCCGCAATCTACGCTGATGATCAGGCTGCTGCCGTTTTCACGGAGTTGATCCAGCGACCCCAGGGACAAGCCATATCCATCGATCATACGATGCGGTATGTAAAAATCTATCCTGGCCCCGATGCGCTTCAGGCCCAGATATAGCAAAGCAGTGGCTGTTGTGCCGTCCACGTCATAATCCCCGTAAATGGTGATCAGTTCCTTATCTTCCAGTGCCTTCAGAATTCGGGTGACCGCTTTGTCCATATCCTCAAAGAGATAAGGATCGTGCAGATGGGCCAGATCAGGCTTGAAAAAGTCTCTGATCTCAGCTTCATTCCTGAGCCCCCGCCTGCTTAGCAACTCCGCGATCAGACGCGGTGCCTTGACCTCTATTGCAAGGCGCTCAATGGCTTCATTCTCCTGTGCATTTAGACCCGGTGGGATTAACCACTTCTTGTCCATGCTTCTTCCTTTATATGCTTATTTATTAATCTTTTAACCAGAGTGGCTTCAGGTTCTGCTTTCAGTGTGCTTGTTCGCGGTCGCTATGCTAAAAAGACTTTCCACCTCTGTAAAAGCAAGTCTGAAAAGA
>JAEWNJ010000022.1 GCA_023392795.1 Candidatus Cloacimonadota bacterium | reverse complement strand
CTTCGGCGGCTTCACTGAGGGTGAAGTAAGCTTTACCTTTGGCATCGAAGCAGATGGCTTCCCCTTGCGGTTCCAGTTTATAGGGGAGGTTTGTGCCTTTTTGGGATAGGGTATGGGCGATGCTTTTCTTCAGTTTGAAGCGGCGGATGCCTGTGTAATTCTTCACCAGAATTCGTTTACCGTTGGGGGATATATCCGCTGCGGTCACCCAACTCATTTGCATGGTGCCCATTTTGCGGGCGATATTCATTTGCGCGGTTGACTGGGGATAGGCCACACGGTAGATTCCCACCTGTTCTTCGCGTTTGCTGATGATGTAGATATCGCCACTTTTAGGATCCACAAAGAAGGCTTCGGCATCGCGGGCGCCATCATCGTACTGGATGTTGTAGCACTTTGCTCCTTCCAGAGTGATCAGGCTATCCTTCGGGCTCAGCGAAGGTTCAGGCACTTTGTAGATGCTCACATGGGTGTAGCGCGCGCCGTTGTCGCCGATCTCGCCGATGTAGATATAGGCACGTTTATCCTTGGGATCGATTCCCGTGGCGATCTCTTCCCAATCGCGGTTTATGACGTTGGCGATCTCGATTTTGGCCTTTAGTTTGCCTCTCGTATCGATGGCAAAGATGGCGTTTTCACCTCCGGAATCGTTGTGGGTATAGAGGATATTGCCATTTTTGATACTACGCGCCAGACCGGAGGCTTCTTCCACGAGAGAGGTATTCAGCGCATAATCCTGGCGGGACTTGGCGGAGAGGATCAGCACAAAAATGCTGAGCAGGATGAGGGTGAGAAAAATTGCACGAATGGACATGAGAACTCCTTTGGTCATGGCAGGCTCACTTTGGAGATGTCGCTGAGACGCTGTAAGAGTGATCTTTTCTGGCTGCCTTCTCCCAGGGATAGGTCGCTGACCACTACCTTGTTGATCACCAGGATCAGGTCTTTACCACCGGTCCCCGGCGTTCTGGCGCCCCAGGTGGAATGCAGGATGTAGGCTTTACCATCCACCGCGCCGAGATAGAGCATAATGTGCCCGGGAAAACGCAGCAGAGTGATGCCGGGAAGGGCTTTATCAATGAGTATCTGTTCTTTTGCCGCGTTCTTTTCATCCTTGAACTGATGCAGCTTGATGGCGGAAACGCTTTGTTGACTGCCATTGCGGGGCAGATGGATGCCAAAGCACGCAAAGATCTGCTTGATGATGCCGGAGCAGTCGTATTCGCCGTTCATGTCGCCCCAGCCATAAGGCGTATTCAGCAGCTTGAAGGCCTGATTGTAAACGTTTCTGGCAGTATAGGGCAGATAGCCGGGATGCGCATCCCGGACGTGGATATAGGCTGCCTTTGGCTCGCTTGAGGGCAGCGCGACCCTGTAATAATCCCCCTCAATGCCCAATAGCGGGAGGCTGTTTCCCATGCGGATGAAGCCGTAGAAATCCGTGGCTTCCTTATCCAGCCAGAGATCGCTCTTGTTTGAAGTGGTTACCACAAAGCTTTTGGTATCTTTATAGGCTTGCCAGTCTTCCAGTTCCAACAGGCACAAATCCTCTTTCAGATACCAGCCCGCGGAGGCTCGATTGTAGCCAAAGAGCCACTTCCCGTCCTTTGATTCATGAAAGATGATCGTGGGATCGCCGATGTCCGCGCCGCTATTTTGCGCGTAATCGAAATCGGGATCGTCGGCAAGCTCCAGGATGGCCTCAGAAGTGGGAATGATGCGCTGACTGGTGAAACGGACGGGAAAGGCAAAACGGGGACGGGCAGTGGCGCGGAACGCTTTTACGTCGATGTTTTCAGATAGCTGTTCCCAAAAAGCCTTGTCAATCCTGCTGCCATCCAGGTGATAATCCGTTTTGGCGCGGGCATACCTGAGATTGGCGGTCATCATCTCGGCAAAACCCCAGCCCTGCGTATCATTGCGGGAATAGGTCATATTGTAGATCTGCCCCAGACCCAGGACGCGCGCGTTGAATTCCTCAATCTGCTGCGGATTCATGATCAGGCTGTCGGGGGCGGGATGGCGGGATATCCAAAAACCCGGACGGCGGTATTCTATGGGCGCCAGGGGGGGATTTTCGCTATGGTCAAGATACTCGGGATTGTAGGCATTGAGGTAAAGATAAGAAACAAGTAAAGCCAGGCTAAGCACAAGTCGTTTCATATCACGATCCTATCCAGTATGGGCAGCATCTGGGCCAGAAAATCGGCGTAGCGGTCTTCAAAGATGGCTGCGCGCGCCATCGCCATCAGTTCCTGATAGAAATGCAGGCTGTGGATGGTGGCCAGGCGCATGCCCAGAATCTCGTTCATGGTGATCAGATGGCGCACGTAGGCGCGGCTGAAATGGGTGCAGGTGTAGCAGGAGCATTCCTCGTCGATGGGGCGAAAATCCTCTTTGTAACGGGCTGCTTTGATGATCATCTTGCCGTGACGGGTGAAGATGGAGCCCTTGCGCGCGTTGCGGGTAGGCATCACGCAGTCGAACATATCCACGCCGTTGGCGATATTGTTTAAGAGATCGGTGGGTGTGCCCACTCCCATCAGATAGCGGGGTTTATGGCGGGGCAGGATGTCGTCCAGAAAAGCGGTGATGCGGAACATATCGGCCTTTTCTTCCCCTACCGCCAGTCCGCCGATGGAGTATCCCGGGAAATCCATGTCCATCAGAGCGAGGGCGGATTTTTCCCGAAGGTCGTCGTAAACTCCACCTTGCACGATGCCGAATAGGGCCTGATTGTCGTGATTGTCAAAGGCTTTCAAACCCTCCTCAGCCCAGCGCAGCGTCGTGGTGAGCGATTTCTCCACATAGTCGCGGGTGGCGGGGTAGGGCGGGCATTCATCGAAACTCATGATGATATCAGCGCCAAGAGCCTCCTGGATGCCGATCACTGAAGCAGGGGTAAAATAGTGCAGGCTGCCGTCGATGTGGGAGCGGAACTTCACGCCGTCGCGAGTGATCTTGCGCAAGGCTGCCAGGCTCATCACCTGGAATCCGCCACTATCGGTCAGCATCGGCCGGTCCCAATTGATGAATTTGTGCAGTCCTCCCGCTTTCCTTACCAGTTCGTGCCCCGGCCGCATGTAAAGGTGATAGGTATTGCCCAGGATGATCTGCGCGTTGGTCTCTTTGAGCTCGTGCGGACTCATCGCTTTCACTGTGCCCAGGGTGCCCACAGGCATAAAGACGGGAGTGTGAATCTCGCCGTGATTGGTGCAGATCTTTGCGGCGCGGGCCTTGCCGGATTGGGCCTGAAGAGTGTAAGAAAACGCCATGAGCTACCTCAGGGAGATCATGCGGCTGATCAGGCGGGAGATATCGGCATAGAAGGCAAAAAGCATCAGCCAAAGCAGAAGTGCAAAGCCGATCCGCTGCGCAATGCCCTGCACTTTGAGTGGTACCGGCTTGCCAATGATGCCCTCAATGATGAAAAACATGATGTGCCCGCCATCCAGGATGGGGATGGGCAAGAGGTTCATGATCATCAGGATCAGCGAGATCGAGGCAAAGAAGAGCAGGATGCTGCTGATGCCGCGGCTGCCAACGTCATTTGCCATGCTTACCAGCATCACGGGACCGCCAACGTTGTTCTTCAGTTCCGAGGGTTTTTTGGCCAGGCGAAAGAGTCCGGAGTATTGCATGGTGATGAAGCTGAGGGTGGAAAGACTGCCGTACTGGAGGGCCTCAACGGGGCTGTAGCGGATCGTTTGTTTCACCGGAAGGTATTGCATGATGCCGATCATTCTCTCATCCTCACCGGTGAGGGTATCCTGCAGCGGGATCCTGCGCGTAAATACGTCATTCTTGCGCTGTACTTGCACCAGCACATCATTGCCCCCGGACGCGATAATCCGCTCGCGCATATCGTACCAATCGTTTACCGCAACGCTATCCACAGCCAGGATGATGTCGCCTTCCTGCAGGCCCGCTTTCCATGCCGGCATGCCGGTAAAAACTTCGCCGATGCGGGTGGAAACCAGCGGTTTCAGGCTACGAATCAGGGAATCGCGTTCGGCTGCAGCCACAGTAAGGCTTTGCGCTTGCCCCGCGCGAGTGAAAGCCACCTTATTCTCAGCGTGTTGGCTAAGCTCGATCAGGAAGGCATTGAAGCCCGCTACACTTTTACCATTCACTGAGATCAGCGAATCGCCCGCGCTGAATACTTCCGCCCATTTGCCTGCGGCGGAATGCAGCACTGGGGCCAGGTCTTCCTGCTTTTGGGGCAGCGCCATGGCGAAAATGAAGAGCAGTAGACCAAGGAGCAGATTGGCAAAAGGTCCCGCCAGCACGATCAACGCCTTTTTCCACCAGGCTTTACTCAAGAAATCCCGCTCGGGATCGCTCTGAACATCTTCATCCCTCTCTTCGGGATTGTCGCCCTGCATCTTTACGTAGCCGCCCAGAGGAATCAAGGACAGCATATACTCCGTGCCCCCGCGGGTGACTTTGAGCAGGGGTTTGCCAAAGCCGACGGAGAACTTCTGGATGTGAACTCCAAAGGCGCGGGCCATCAGAAAGTGCCCCAATTCGTGGATGATGATGAGCAGCCCGAAGGCTATCACCATCATCACAATGTTGGCAAGGGTCACTTAGCCTGCCTTTGGGCCATGGTGATGGCGATGTAAGAGGCGACGTCGGTGGCATAGCTTCCGGTGCCAAATCCGGCATCGTAACCCAATTCGATGGCCAGTTCATGCGAGATGCGCGGTCCACCGCAGATGAAGAGCATTTTATCTCTGAGACCTTCCGCTTCCGCGAGTTCGATGAGGCGGGTGAGGTTTTGGATATGGATATTCTTTTGCGTAACCACCTGGGAGACCAGGATCACATCGGCTCTTTCCGCCCTGGCTCTGGCCAAAAGCTCTTCCGAGGGCACTTGCGCACCCATATTGATCGCGTTAAAGCAAGTGTAGCGTTCCAGGCCGAAACGGTGGTTGTAACCCTTCATATTCATGATGGCGTCGATGCCCACGGTATGAGCGTCACTCTCGATGCAGGCGCCTACCACGGTCAGGACTCTGCCAATGTGCTCATCCACGTAGATTTCTGTGGCTTCCATGTCCATTACGGGGGTTTCCACCACTTTCACCTTGATCCTGGATAGATCCACGCCTACATTGGTGGCAGCGTAGGCGATGAAATGGGTGAAGCCTTCGCCCAGATCGCGCATGCAGGTGATTTCCGCTTCGTCGAAGCCCATGGACAGGATCAGTACTCGTGCCGCTTCCTTGCCTTTGGCGTCCGCGCTGGCGGGCAGGGCAAAAGAAAGCTGGATCTTGCCGTCATTCAGGGTGTCGCCATAGGGTTTTACTATCTGTGTCATAGTCCCAGCTCCTTTTTCATCTGTTGCATAAAGGGATTGTAATAGTCCGCGCTGCATTCAAACACTCCGTCCAGGCCTTTGCCGCCATTCTCGGGACGCTTGATCTCGGCAAATTCACCCTTGGCCATCGCGCTAAACAGGCCTTCACCGGCCACCTTTTCCAGGAACTCGGTGGCCTGCATCAGCACGGAGTTTGCCCGGGTGCCGATAAAACCTTCCGGTGCCAATTGCAGATTGGCGCCCAGGTCCTTGACTGCACGGAAGAGATACTGTGCATTCTCGATGGCAAGAGAACGATCCACCAGATGCGGAGTGTGGATGGCTTCGGTCATCATGCCCAGTAGTTGTACACCCTGTCCGGTGAGTTGGCCGATGAAATTGAACATGGCGTCCATGAGGTGCGTCTTGAAGATGTTGCCGCTGGCAAACTTGGTGGGGGGCATATACTTCACCGGTGCGGCAGGAAAGAGTTCGCGCGTCAGCATGGCATGAGCCAGCTCATAGCTGAAGCTGTTTTCCAGCTCGGGATCGATCTCATAGGCGTGCCCCAGTCCCATCTTTTCGGGCTTCACGCCGCTGCGCAGGGCGAAGCTCTCGTTCAGCAACTGCGAGGCTGTGACGGTGTAAGCCTTATCCACAGCGTCGGAAGTGGTGAGGTAATTGTCCTCCCCGGTCTGAATCTCGATGCCGGCGTAGGCATTGATCATGCGGGCAAAGAATTGATCCAGGAGGGTGCGTTTGGGGTTGATGTCGCGAAAGAGAATGCCGTACATGGCGTCGTTCAGCATCAGATCGAGGCGTTCGATGGCGCCCATCACGGCTATTTCCGGCATGCAAAGTCCGCTGGCATAATTCGTCAAGCTGATGTAGCGGCCCAGTTCCGCACTCACTTCATCCAGGGCACTGCGCATGATGCGGAAGTTTTCCTGTGTGGCATAAGTGCCGCCGAAACCAACAGTTGTAGCACCATAGGGTACGTAATCCAGCAAGGACTGCGCGGTGGAACGGATCACCGCAATGATGTCCGCGCCTTCGCGGGCGGCTGCTTTGGCCTGGGTAACATCCTCGTAGATGTTTCCGGTGGCCACGATCACGTATATGGCGGGGACGCGGCGGGGTCCGTACTTGGCAAAGAGTTGCTCGCGTTTCGCCTTCTGTCCGCTGATATGGCTCAGCATCCGGGCGCTTTGTTCGCCCAGGATCCGGAAAATGGCATCGGAATCTTGCAGGGGAGGGCTGCTGAGTTCCAGGCCTTCATTCACCACGGCGTCCGCCACTTGCTGCGCATCAAGCTTTTTGTGCAGCATGGCATTAGCCACCCAAAAGGCTGCGCCTCTATTTAGCGCGCCACATGTGTGCAATTGATCCACTATCACGTTCGGATAGGGTTTACCGTCTTCCGTGGCGCCGTCGATGCCCATCAGACGCAAAACGGTACGCTCGATGCTAACCGAGCTGTAACCGCTGAATAACCAGTCAAAATCGCCGGTGATCTTTTCCGCGGCTGTGCGGGCACGTAGCACCAATGATTGATCTAAATCGAGTTTAAGCATCTATACTCCAAATAGTTTGATATCTTCCTGCAGACAGCTTTTTCTCAGCCCTGTTTTGGTCAAGGATTTTCAGGTTTCCCTGCGCCCAGGGTGGGAGGATGGATACCCGGAAACACAGGAGAATTGGAACAATATTTGCACATAGACTGATGATGAAGGGGAACGTATTTGCTCGGTGTTCCCGCTATCTCGTTTACAGAGAGGAATATAGGATGCAAGTTATGGTAGATAAATATAAAGCCGCCTATGGCGTAGTCGAAAAGTTCTGCTTTGATCGGGAAGATCCCGTAAAGGCCATCAACAATATGCGGTTCTTCCCGGAAGGCTATGATGCCTTTGGCATCGAGGATGAGGAACTGAAGATCCTGCGCGACCGAATATTGGAAGACTATGGCTTTGCGATGGCAGACCTGGCGGATTTTGGTAAAGTGCTGCTAAGGACTGGGAAATACGAATTTGGCACCCTTGCCATCATGCTGCTGAAGAAACACCGTCTCCGGATGGATGCCTATGTAATGAGCGCCGTAAAGGAGTGGCTGGACAGGGGAGTGGAAAACTGGGCGCATGCGGATCTCATCGCCATCAAGCTGATCCCGGTGTTCTTTGAGCTGGAGCTTTGCACTCTGGAATCCCTCGCTCTGTGGCGTGACTCAGAATCCAAATGGACGCGACGGGCAGCGATCATGTGTTTAAACGCGCTCAAGAGCCCTCTTAGTTCAGAAGAAATCCTCAGCTTCGTGCGCCCCTTGCTGAGTGACAAAGAAAAAGTGGTGCAGCAAGCCCTGGGGCTGTGTCTGGCGGATTTGTGGCAAAAGCATAACGAGCCGGTGGAAAGCTTTCTGGTGGAGAATAAAGAAAGCATGGATCAATTGGCCCTCAAGAATGCCACTGCGCATATGCCCATCACCGTAGCCAAGCATTTCCGCAAACCCAATCCCCACCCCAGGAATCCCCACGCCAAGCATAAACCCAAGTTTAGCAAGAAAGGACCGAAGAAATGAAACACTATCTTGTCTTATTGTTTTTATTGCCAGTGCTTTTAGCCGCCGGATCGCTCAGCATCCGGCTTTCTTTTGCGGAAGACGAGATCCGCGGCTTCATCACCGAACCCGGAGTGGAGCGCCTTCCTGTATCGACGGTGAACGTCCTGTTGCCCCCCGGCTCCACTCTGACCAGTTACGACTTCAGTTTCCGTGATCAGCGGGCCGCGAGCAAGAGCTACCGGGAAGTAAACACCCCGTGGTCAAATTCTGAGACCATCATCACGGGGCAGCGGCATTCGATTAGCTCATCCAGGTATGTATATCAAGGCATCAAACACTGGGGAGATTTCACTTACGCCTCATGGCAAGTACTGCCTTACGACCCCGCCTCCGGGATCTGGAATTCGGGCGCCGACCTGGTGATCAAATACGATCAGGCAGGAGCTGCGCGAAACCTGATCCCCCCCACCTTCTCCTTGCCCAGCTTCTTTGCCAATTCCGCCGATATCAGGAAGTGGTATGTAAAGAGCGACACCCGCAATTTCGACTATCTGGTGATTGGTACCCCCTCTTTGTATGCGGAAATCAGCAGCCTTGTGGCTCTTCGTCAGAGTCAGTTCATGGTGGTGCAATTTGCCGATATCGCCGATATCCTGGCATCTACAGCGGGAAATGACAATCCGGATAAGCTGCGTAATTACCTGAAGAATGCCTATCAATCCAGCCCCTTCACCTATCTGCTGCTCCTGGGCGATTACGACACTGTCCCCACAGCGTATCTGACTCCGGAACCCGATGGCGCGGAGACCGTGCCCAGCGATTTCTTCTATTCTGATCTCAGCAGCAATTGGGATTATGACAACGATTTACGCTACGGGGAGTATCCTGATCCGGCGGGAGTGGAGAACTCCATGATGGATTATACCCCTGAGATTTTTGTGGGACGCCTGAGCACAAACGTCCCTTCAGAGATAGCCGTTATCGCCGCTCGAATCGTAGCGTTCGATTCCTCCAATGAGCCTTACAAGCAAAAAGCGCTGTTGCCCTCGGCATTTCTGAACTATGCGAACGAACCGGAGAACGGCATGCCCCAGACCGATAGCGCTGAATTCTCTGAGATCGCACGTCAGACCGTTCTCAGACATTATGAATGTGATACCATGTACGAGCAAATGGGCATAGTGCCTTCGTACCCGTCGGATTATCCCCTGAATGCCTCCACTTTCGAAACTCAACTGCGCGGAACTGATTACGGGATCATCAATTGGAGCGCGCACGGTTCACCCACTTCTTCATCGCGTAAAGTATGGCTGTATGATGACGGAAACGGGATTCCCGATTATTGGGAGATGGACTGGTTTGATCTGGTGGACAAACAAAGCTTCGATGGGATAACAACCAGCGGAGGCTCGGTGATCTTTGCCGCTTCCTGTTACAACGGCTATATAGATGAATCATCAAGCTCTTTGGCAGAATACGCCCTGATCAAAAAAGGTGTGGGAGTGATCGGTGCCACGCGTACCGGCTGGTACAAGGTTGGCTGGCAAAATCCCGGATGGGGTGGTCTTTCCAGCTACAATTACCACTTTCTGGAAAACTATGCGGATACAAATATGCGGCTTGGCGACGCGCATGCCTACGCCAATTTGATGCATACGCAGTATTATCTCTTTGGCGATCCCATCGATTCCGGCGGTATCATCTGGCCAGAACTGCAGAACGTTTACACTTACTTGCTTTATGGCGATCCTGCTGTAGGGATCTCTGCTTCTCCTCCAGAAGCGGAGATCCTGGTCTATATCCCGGATCAGGAAGCAGATTTCCGCCTGGTAAATGCGATTCGTGAGTGTAGTCATAATTGGATGAACGTGGTGTACAGCAATCGCTTGATCCCGGATTATGACTATATCACCAATTTTGAAGCCGTGTTTTGCATTATGGGCGATTACCAGCTTCTGCCCTGGGAAAAGGATCTGCTAAATGGCTATCTGGATGCGGGTGGCAAGATCTACATGGAAGGGAATGTGGCTTGGGACATGAATGATCCCTTCCTGGCAAAGTTTGGTGTGGAAGCCCCCCTGGACAACGTGATCACCATCGAAGGCATTATACACCCCCCAAGATATTGGGCGTACAATGCCCAGCAGGATGGCTACCGTGAATTGGTGCCTATGATCCCATCCGCGCAAGCTGTGTTATGGACCGCCAATACTGATCCTTCCATACATTGCATCGCCGTAAAGAACATTGGCGCACAGCACCAAACCATTGCATCTTCCTTCCTGCTCTCAGAGGTACTCGATCCCGCTCCGGCAAAGGATGACAGCTTTCTGTCATTGATCGGGGTGATTATGGACAGATTGGACATCCTCCTTGACAATGATGATCCTCATACTCCCTCAGCGCAGATGAGCATTTCCGCCTGGCCCAACCCCGCCAGAAACATGATCAATATCGCCCTGGAGAACCATAAAGGCAGCCCCGCCAGGATCAGCCTCTATAACATCCGGGGACAGAAAGTGCATGAAATGCAGCTCTCAGCCAAAAACGGCTTCAGCTCTGTCTGGAACGCGAAGGATCTGGATGGTAAGGATTGCCCGGCTGGTATCTATATCATCAAAAGCGGAGAAAGCCACCGGAAGATTACGCTGCTGCCGTAAGTGATGTACTGGCGCTCGCCGTAGCGCCCTGAAACTTCAAAACCTGAAAACTTTGAGGTACTGGCGCTCGCCGTAGCGCCCTGAAACTTGAAAAGGCGGTACGGCGACCGCCTGTACTCTAAAAGCGCCTCTGCCTCATGCAGCTTACGCAGATTTCAATATCCGCTCATTCTGAGAGCTGATGCTTACATGAAGACTCGAATACTTCTAGTCATAGCCTTTGCCCTTTCCGGTAACCAGCACATGGATACGGTTAAACATCTGGCGCAGGCGATAGACCATTTCTTTGTTGGGATTTAGCTGAGCCAGCATTTTCTTCAGGAACACATCCCAGTTAGTGGTTTCATGGCGGCTGAAATAGCCGATGCCAGACAGCACTTCCATGATGTAGGCATAGATCTTGTTTAGCTCTTCACCTTCCACGGCGTCGGATTTACCGCCTGTTTGCAGGCCTCTGGAGGGATAACTTGCCACTTCATAGATCGCCAGAGCCACGGCCTGAGCAAGGTTGATCGAGGGAAAAGCGGGATTGGCACTGAAGTGGCAGCGCAAGGGACAGAGATCGGCTTCTTCATCGGTGAGGCCATAGGTTTCGCGACCAAAGACCAGGCCGATCTTCAGCTCCGGAATCTCGTGCACGTAAGCTGCCATCTCAGGCGGCGAGAGATCTATGGGTTTGTTCTTGCCTCTGCGGCGGGAAAAGGCGATTACGCGATCCAGACCCGCAATGGCGGAGGCCAGATCGGGAAAGATGCTGGCATTTTCCAAAATGTGTTCCGAATGCATGGCGAGGTAAAAATCGTTCTTTTCCGGGACAGAGCCCACGATGCGGAGATCGGAAAAGCAGAAGTTATTCATGATCCTGGCCACCGCCCCCACGTTTCCGGCGTAGATGGGTTCCACCAGGATGATGCTGATCTGGGGATCAGTTTTTGGCATTGGCTTTGTTGCGGATATGAATCACCGAGCCAAGCTTCATGCCCATGCTCTGTACTTTGGGATTGGGATCCTGTTTCCATTCCTGCACGGTGTGCTTGGTGATGCTCATAAAGTCATTGCCCTTTTCGCGTTTGCTCTTTTGAGTGAAGATATTGGCGAGCTTTTTCAGGGTCTGCCAGATGGTGTTAAAACGAACGTCATCGGCATCCATCAACCACTTTCTGACATTGGTATAGGTCTGTATCGGACGCACTCTGCCAACCTGAGTGAGGATGTGGGATATCTTCTTTTGCACTTCTTCGCTTTCATCATCCAGGAGTCTGGAGAGAAAGGTAAGCACATACTGGGGGTTTTTGCCGGCGATGTTTTCCATTCCATGCATGGACATGGCGCGTTTCTTTTCGTTTTCGCTCTCCGCCCAAAGGGGCATTTGATCCCGCATCGCCTCAGGAAAGCGTTTCCAAAGCTCAAAACAAATTGTCTCGCTTTCCCAGGGCACCGTTTCATAGGTCCTATCCAGGGTCCTGATGATGTGTTCGGGGCTGTCCTGATATTTGTAATAAAAGTAGAAGAGACCGGTGGCGCGCAATCCGTAGATGAAATCGCCGAGGAGATCTCCACAGATTTTATCCAGATTGCCATTGCCTTCATACACCGCCAGGCGTTTGCCCAGTTCTTCTCTCACAAAGTAGTTCGCGGTATTGCCCAGCTCCGATATTTGCTTGAGTGCCAGTGTGTCTTTCCCCTTGTCCAGATTGCGGAAGATTTTTTCTACCTGCGCATCCATCAGTTTGTAGTCGTCGATATTTAGACGTCCGACTTCTTTGATCATACTTATGTTCTCCATGAATAGCTTAGAAGCTATCATATCTATATATAAAATGGCGGACTATAAAGCCCGAAATATGTGGCAATAAGTGCCAAATGCTGTGTAATATCTACCCGTTCACGTTGTTGCCTGGAGGCATGTGGGATTGATGTCTGTTAATGTTGGTTCAAGGATGCTGAAGTAAGAGAAATTGTCAAGAAGTTTCTATAACTGGCATTCCCCCATTTTTTTTAATTCAGTCATATTAGCCATTGCCAAAGATCAAGTCTTTGTTGGCAGCTATACCTTCGTATGTACTGAATGATCATGCTGATGCATGTAGTTAAGACTTTGATGAAGTCTCAAGCAGCCTGGAGGGCGATACTATCCATAGATAGACACCTGACGGAACTGAATGAACTGATCTATCTCACGTGGATTACACGGATGTCGCGGATTTAGAAGAGAATCGGCTGTACATGGAAGATGGAGACCTGACTGAAGTGACGGAACTGACTCTCCTGATAATTGACAATTGGAGATGCAGCACACTACTACCAAAGCCCCTTGTGGACGACACCATGGGTTACTGAAGAACGGAAACCCCAACGTGTGTGGGGAATACGCTAACCTTCCAGATGTAGAAGGCGCGCAAAGCGGTTCACCCCCACGTGTGTGGGGAATACTAGGCGCTACGGCGAGCGCCGGTACTATCAAGCGGTTCACCCCCACGTGTGTGGGGAATACTCGGTGATCACGTTGGCGACAGTGTCCTTGAACGGTTCACCCTCACGTGTGTGGGGAATACTTTGTTATTCTCTATGTATTGCAGCATCTCTGCGGTTCACCCCCACGTGTGTGGGGAATACGATGACCGGGCTGATATAGCGGTACTTCTTGCCGGTTCACCCCCACGTGTGTGGGGAATACCGCATATCGGCGCGCGTATTCTGTTGCCTTGACGGTTCACCCCCACGTGTGTGGGGAATACCTATTGAGCGCAAAATAGCAGATAATGAGATCCGGTTCACCCCCACGTGTGTGGGGAATACACGAAACGAGTGGCAGCTATGATCCATGGGCACGGTTCACCCCCACGTGTGTGGGGAATACTGCAGCTCCGGTTCCATGGACACTCCATTGACCGGTTCACCCCCACGTGTGTGGGGAATACAGCGCTGTATGGAGGCAAATAATGGCCGGCTTCGGTTCACCCCCACGTGTGTGGGGAATACGGTGCGGGGTATCTTCTGGGTCACAATCGCAACGGTTCACCCCCACGTGTGTGGGGAATACACCCACACCTGAGGATCGGGAGCGGGTCTCCCCGGTTCACCCCCACGTGTGTGGGGAATACATCCAGCTTGGCCGCGTCACCGATAGCCATAGCGGTTCACCCCCACGTGTGTGGGGAATACAGGAGACAACATGGCAAAAATCAAATACGCGTCGGTTCACCCCCACGTGTGTGGGGAATACGCAATGAATACCCTTGTTTTTGCCGTTGATTCCGGTTCACCCCCACGTGTGTGGGGAATACTTTT
>JAEWNJ010000001.1 GCA_023392795.1 Candidatus Cloacimonadota bacterium | reverse complement strand
GTACCGGCATAAACTTTGGTTCACCCTGCTGGCGCTTGCGATCAACATCAAGAGAATCTTCAACTACACCACCGGTATATTTCCGAAGCGCAGAATAAGACGCGCTTCTTTTTCTGCGGGATTTTTTGACGTCATAAATGAGCTTTTTGACCTCTTCGAGGCTCTTACATGTGCCGCTAGGCAAGACTCTACACATTATCTGACATTATCCAGGACTCTATGATCACAATCAAGGTATTCAAAACTGAGTTGTTTCGACAGAGTCATAATTGAGAATTGAGAATTGAGAATTGAGAATTGAGGCCACGCTACTCGAAAACCTGAAAACTTGAAAACCTGAAAACTTGAAAACATCTCAACCTTCTCAACCCTCTCCACTCAAATACTCCTTGACCCAAATACGGATGTATGAACTCTTGCAACAGAACATATCAAGAGGAGTATCTCATGCGGAACACACTCATAATCTTACTATTGATTTCCATGTTGCTGCTTAGTGCCTGTGCGGGTAGCGAGCAATTCAAGGAAGGCGGCAAGCGCGCTAATATCCTTCACGGCATCTGGCATGGCTGGATAGCACCCCTCAGTCTGGTTTTGAGCATCTTTGGTGATGGCATCAGAATGTATGAGCCCAACAACACCGGCTGGACTTACGACTTGGGTTTCTACATGGCTGTGATTGGTGGATTTGGCGGATTGGCACTGAGTCGCAAGAAGACAAAAGATGAGTAATGCAGGTATCTTGCATCATGTGGAGATCTACGTGGACGATCTGGAAGCCACAAAGACCTTTTGGGGCTGGTTGCTGTCTCGCCTGGGATATGCCAGATACCAGGAATGGGATGCGGGCATTAGTTACCAGAAAGGCGATACCTACCTTGTCTTTGCGCAGACTGAGGAGAAGTACCGAACTCCGACATACCATCGCTGCCATAGCGGATTGAATCATCTGGCCTTTCATGCCACGAAAGAGCTAATCGTCTGTATAGAGGCAAAGCTTCGCGACCGGGGTGTCACCATCTTGTATGAGGAGCGTCATCCCTATGCTGCCGGAGAAGACTGCTATGCGATATTCTTTGAAGATCCCATGCGGATGAAGGTGGAGCTTTGTGCCTATTGAGGGGAGGGTAAAGCTGCGCTTTGCAAAACAGGCACTTCGTGCGAGATAGGTGCCTTTGGCACGAGATGGGTCGAAGCCAAGTTGTGACGAATTGGGTAGCCATTATGTTAGGTATTTGCAGATGGGGGGGGGTATGGAACAAAAATTGCATAGCTGTATTAAGCGGAACTAAGAATAGTTCGTGAAGCATCAAACAGGATGAAGGTTATGGATAGAGAGATACCGAAGCATGAACAGGTGAAAAGGAAACTGAAGATCGTTCCTTGGATACTTGTGTTGTTTTTGATCCTTATCACAGGGCAGATATGGCTACGGCGGATTCTCCGCACAGGCACAGTGAGAAGCGACGAGATCCTATCCGCCAGGGTGATCCGTGGCCGGATGGAGGGATCGTTCACGGCTGATGGCATCTTGACTCCGGTCAGTACCTACAATGTGGAAGCCATGACCGGAGGCCGCATCGAAGCTATCTTTTTCAATACCGGAGACTATGTAAAGCAAGGCGACACAATTTTACGGCTCAGCAATGATGATCTGAAGCTCAATCTACTGGCTCAGGAAGCGGCCGTAACCGAACAAGTGAATAATCTCAGCAATGCCCGGATCTTAAGCAATCAGAGCAAGCTTAGTCAACGCCTCAAAGTGGCAGAGGCTCATAATGCCCTGAAGCGTGAGCGACGAAGCTTTGAACAAAAGCAAGAACTACAGCAGAAGGGCTTTATCTCACTGGAAGAGTACCTTCTGGCAGAAGAGGACTTCCAAATCGCTCGGACCAGGTTTGAGTATCTGCAGGAAGAAGCGCGAACAGACTCGCTATATCGGGAGCAACAGCTGCTGCAGCTGGAAGGAGCGGTGAATCAGTTACAGCTTAGTCTGCGCCAGATTCGCAACCGCATAAATGAACTGGATGTAAGGGCACCAATGAGTGGTCAGATTACGCAGATGGAGCTCAAATTGGGACAGATAATCAGCAGTGGATCGCTGCTTGCAGTGCTGGAGGATGATACTGAGTATTATATCAAGGGCAGAGTGGATCAATATTATCTTAGCAGGCTGAGCGAGGGCGCGGAGGCCAGAATCCGTCATCATGGTCAGGACTTGATGCTTCATGTCAGTAAAATCCACCCCCGACTGGTAAACGACAAGATTCAAGTAGATATCACTGGGGATATTCCTCTTGGGATGAGATCCGGTCAATCGCTTGCCATTGAGATCATTACGGATAGCCTGGATGATGTGCTGTATCTTCCGCAAGGGCAGTATTTGAACGATGGAGGAGGACACTGGGTCTATGTGATAAATGAGGATGGTAAAAGTGCCGCTCGTCGCGCAGTAAAAATGGGCTTTCGCAATATCCGGGAAGTGGAAGTAGTAGAAGGCCTGAAAGAGGGGGAAGAGGTGATTACGTCCTCATACATTGCGCTTAAGGAAAAAGAAAGCATTCGGATCAGGGAGGCAAGATGATCTGGAAACATATCCGAATGGCACTTCGGCAAATGGGCAGACAACGCTTCAGCTTTGGCATAGCAATCTTAGGCCTGGCCATCAGTTTAGCCGCGTTTGGCTTTCTCCTATCATATTCCAGATACTATCTGGATTATGATAAGAACGTAGAGAACCATCAAGAGTGGTACCGTCTAAGATACAGCGAAGCACATCCCGAGGTGGGCGAACACGCTACTGCATCTTTTTTCATCCCTCCTGCCCGGATGCTGCTACGTGATATCCCAGAGGTAAAGGATCACATAGTATATTGGCCAAGTGTGATAGCGCTCAACCTCATATGTGACGGCAGGTCTTTCCAAATGGAGGAGAGGGTTTATGTCTCAGCCGGTTTTCCACAGCACTATAAGATGGATATCATCTATGGGAATCCGGATTCTCTGCTGGCTGACCGAAACGGAATCCTGATTAGCGAGAGCTTTTCCAAGAAATTTTTTGGCGGTATCAACCCAGTAGGCAAGAAAGTCTATGTGGGAGAAACCCCACGTTATTTCATCAGTGGAGTGTTTGCGGAGCTTGACCCTAATCTGCATTTGAAGCATGATCACTACTCTCTTTGGTTCCAGGATGAAGAGGATAATGGCAGTTCCGAAGACGACTGGTATCTGCGTGGACATGTGCGTGTGCGCATTCCCGATAAAGATGACGTCGGTGTGGTCCAACAAAAATTGAATGAGATGCTGGAACAATATGCCGCGATCATCGGTCAAAAAGGTCAATTGCAAGTATATCTTGACCCGATAAACAAGATACACTTCATGACAGGCCTAAAAGACGATGCCCCAACGATGTCCATCACAAGCGTATATACAATTCTGCTGCTATCTTTCATGTTGCTGCTTAGCGCGTTAGCCAATTTCCTGATCATTATTGGCCTGTCCTGGAAAAAGCGTGCTGATGAGTTCTATTTCAGACGTGCTGTGGGTGCCGGCAGGAAAGAGCTATGGTATCAGCTAATCTGCGAGCATAGCACCTATTTTACCCTGTCTCTTTTGCTTGGTGTGGCCATATACCGGGTCGGCTTGGGCCTATTTAGCTCATTTATTCAGATAGATGTAATTAGATATAGTTTATTGACTTTTCCCACTGCGTATTCCACTCTGATTACATTGCTTGGTCTGGCTTTCGTGTCCGGTTTGATCATGAGCTATCGCTATTCGGGAGTGTCATTGGAACAGGATGTCTGGCACAGCATCCATCGTAACCGTGGGATCACGGTACTGCTCTTTGCTCAGATGTTCATCAGCTTTGCTTTTATCACATTAGCGATATCGATGGCTCTTCATTACAGCTATATCAGAAACATAGATTGGGGCTGGGACAATAAGAACACAATTCAATACAAATATCTCACAATCAATGATGAAGGGCGACAGAACTACTATGACGCCAGACTCTTAAGAACAAGGATTCGTGAGATACCGGGCGTGACGAAAG
Source organism: Candidatus Cloacimonadota bacterium (assembly GCA_023392795.1). GTDB lineage: Bacteria > Cloacimonadota > Cloacimonadia > Cloacimonadales > Cloacimonadaceae > UBA5456. The sequence continues at coordinate 1,784 of JAEWNJ010000001.1, read as the reverse complement.
AAAGCGTCAGCAACTTTAGCATGATTAGCCAAAGCCTTGATGATCAAAATGGCTTGCATGAAGTCCAGATATACCTGGCTGAGGGCAATGTGGAAAGTACGGTTTCTTCCTATCTAAGCAGCACTATGCCGGATTTTTTTGAAACCAGAGAGATCAAAGTAGTATCCGGAACTATCACTGAGGAAGCTTCAGCATCCCAAGTTGTGGTAAATCAAAGCTTTGCTGATAAGTATTTACGCAATCCTCTGGGAAGCAGATTGCGAATAGCCGGCGATGAGGATGAGACAAACTGGTATGAGGTGGTAGCCGTGGTGGAAGATGCTTGGTTTTTTCCCACTTACCACGAAATGATCCCATTGGTCACGATCCTCAAACCATACGTGATCAAGTATTATCAGATCAGCTGGCAGGAAGGCCGGAAACAGGAAGTACTCCCTGCTTTGGCCGAGCTATTTGCTGATGCAGCAGGCAGCGGAGTGTTTGGTTATTCAGCTCAGGAGATAGAACTCACTCAAGCAGAGTTTTACGCGCAGGACAAAGCTCACAAAGACATCAGCCTGTTCATGGCCATGTTCGTAGTGTTTATTGCGGTCATGGGTATCTATGCGGTTAGTTCTGCCAGCATCCATATGCAAATGAAGGACATCAGCATCCGCAAAGTGTGCGGGGCAGAGCTGAGCGATATCATCCGTCTTTATGCCAGGACTTATTGCTATCTCTATATCGGTTCCGCTCTTGTCGGAATGTATCTGGCGAACAATCTAATCCGGCTTTACAACTCTAGATATGCCATCGTACCTAAAGCAAGCCTCCTGGCATATCCGGTGGCTGCCATTGTGATGGCGCTGATAGTATCTATCCCCCTGTGTTTGCACATTATCAAAGCCTTCAAAGCAGACGCCAACCAATACTTACAAGCAGATTAAGGAGATTAATCATGATAGAACTAAAGGACTTGACTAAGATATACCGAACAGATACGATAGAAACCACCGCGCTAAACAGCATCAATCTCCACATACCCGAAGGCAGCTTTATCGCCATCAAAGGCCCTTCCGGATGCGGGAAGACCACTCTCCTTAACATCCTGGGTTTGATGGATCGTCCCAGCCGGGGTGAACTGCTATTGTTGGGTAAGAATACTGCGGGTCTTAAGGAAAATGAACTCAGTCGATTGCGTCGTAAAACTATCGGCTTTCTCTTTCAGAAGTTCAATCTGATCGCTTCGCTGACGGTGTTTGAGAATGTGGAACTACCCCTTTTGTATCAAAAGTTACCCGTCGCCAGCCGTAAAACCAAGGTGGAGGCCATGCTCATGCAATTGGGTCTGGAAGCTAGAGCCGGGCATTTCCCGCATCAACTCTCCGGTGGTCAGCAGCAACGTGTGGCCCTTGCCCGCTGTGTGATCAATGATCCACGTATTATCCTGGCCGATGAACCAACCGGGAATCTGGATAGCAAGAATGGTGAGGAAGTGATGCGTCTGCTCTCAGATTTGCACCTGGATGGACGCACCATCGTGATGGTGACGCATGATGATCGCTATGCGGCATACGCAGAGAGGGTAATCGAAATGAGTGATGGCGGCTTCGTAGCGAGATAGGCACTACGTGCGGGAGGGGTGCCTTCGGCACGAAATGGGCGGCTGCGCCGCGAAATAGGTGCCTTCGGCACGAAATGGGCGGCTTCGCCGCGAAATGGGCACTTCGTGCGAGATGGGTCACTTCGTGACGAGATGGGCTGCTTCGCAGCGATATGGGTTGCTGCGCAACGAGATTATTAAT
>JAEWNJ010000095.1 GCA_023392795.1 Candidatus Cloacimonadota bacterium | reverse complement strand
GCGAGATTAAACAGGTTGTAGTCAGCTTTCGCGATTTTCGCGATGCGTTCTTCCCTGCTTAACATTTTCAGGGATTCCACCATCTTGATCCGCCATGGTTCGGCATAAGGCATTTTGCTCATTGTTTCTCCAAATCTATTTTTTTAGTTTTTCCAATAGTGATTTCAGCTCTTCCAGTTCCCGCTCGTTCTTGTATTCCAGGGTAATCTTGCCTTTGCCGCCATGATCCTTCACGCTCACTTTGAGGCGGAAGATGTGGCTCAGTTCGGTCTCGAGATTTCGGGTCAAAGCAGTCTTTTGGGGGCTGTGATCGCTCTGCTGCAGGCTTTGGACGAAGGTCTTGGCTTTCTCCTCGGCTTGCCGGGTGGAGAGCTTGTACTTTACCACGAACTCTGCGAAGGCCACCTGATGGAGCGGTTCCACACTCAGCACGGCCCGTGCGTGTCCCGGCGTAAGTAGCTCTTCGGCAAGCATATCCAAAACTTCCGGGGGCAGCTTCAAGAGGCGCATGCTGTTTGTGATGGTGGCGCGATCTTTGCCCATCACCTGGGCGATCTGCTGATGCGTAAGCATGTAATCATCCGCCAGAGCCTGATAGGCCATGGCTTCTTCGATGGGATCCAGATCCTCGCGCTGCACGTTTTCGATGATCGCCAGCTGCAATTGCTCTTTTTTGGAAACCGAACGGATCACCACCGGCACTGTATCCAGCCCGGCCAGTTTTGCCGCTTCCAGCCTGCGTTCACCGGCGATCAGCTCATAATCCTGCCCCTCGCTTTTTGTAACGATGATGGGTTGGATGATGCCATTTTCGGTGATCGACGCCGCCAGTTCCTTCAGCTTTTCATTATCAAACTTCTTACGGGGCTGATATCGATTCGGACGAATCCGCTCGATGGGCAGAGTACCAATGCCGGCACCAATCTGCTGGCTATTATCTTTATCCGGAATGAGAGCGGACAATCCGCGTCCGAGACGTTCGTTCATCTTTGCCTCTGTATCACTTAAGAGCGCTCAATTACTTCGTTGGCCAGGCTGAGATAGCTCATTGCGCCGGGCGAACGGATGTCGTAAAGGAAGATTGGTTTACCAAAGCTGGGCGCTTCGGTGAGCTTGATATTGCGCGGGATCACGCTGCGAAATACTTTCTCTTTGAAATAGCGGTGCACTTCTTTGGCCACCTGCATGGAGAGATTCACCCGCTTATCAAACATCGTTAGCACAATGCCGATAATGTTCAGGCCCGGATTGAGGTTCTTTTGGATCAGCCGGATCGTGGTGAGTAACTGGCTTACCCCTTCCAGAGCGTAATACTCGCATTGGATGGGCACCAGCACGTCCGTGGACGCGGTCATGGCATTCACTGTGAGCAGTCCCAACGAGGGGGGACAATCGATTAGCACGTAGTCCCAGAGCCCCATCAACGGCTGCAAAGCCTCTTTCAGCTTGTGTTCGCGGGCAAATTCGTGCACCAGTTCGATCTCCGCACCGGTTAGGTTGATGTTTCCCGGCACGCAAAAGAGATTGTTGGTGGTGGTCGGCAAGATGCACTTTTCGATGGGCTCGCGGCCGATCAATGCATCGTAAATCTGCAGTTCCACGGTTTCTTTATCGATGCCGACCCCGCTGGTGGCATTGCCCTGAGGATCCAGATCGATCAGCAAGACGCGTTTTTCCAGCACAGCCAGTGCTGCTGCCAGATTGACCGTGGTAGTGGTTTTGCCCACTCCGCCTTTTTGGTTCACAATCGTTATTATCTTCGTCATATCTTCCGTATATTCAGTGTTTTATCGTTTCATCAGATCACGCTGATGGATACCAATCAAGCGGCGCAATCCGATATGTTCATCTTCCTTTTCCAGGAGCAGCTCATATTTGATGCCATCCAGATCGTCCAGAGCACGAGATTTGTACATCAGGAGCCGTCCGGAAGGCTTCAAAAGCCGTCTCAGGGGAGCCACATATCGCTCTTCCAAAGCTACAGCCCGGCACAAAATGAGATCAAAGCTCGGCCTGCGGGCCATGAAAGCGTAATCTTCCACGCGGGCACAGACTACTCCGGTATTGCTCAGCGATAGGGCTTCCACCATTTCCTGCACGGCGCGGCACTTCTTTTGCGTGCTATCCAGCAGGATCATCTCACAATTTTCTTGTACTATTTTGATCGGAATCCCCGGCAATCCACCACCGGTTCCAAAATCCAGGACAGTCTGTCCCTCAAAATCCACGATTTCGTTGACGAGCAGGCTGTCAAGAAAATGCTGTACCCAATAGTTTTCCACCTGCATTTTGCGCGAAATCAGGTTTACTACTTTGTTAGCATCGCCCAGCAGCTTCTGATAGTGTTCAAACACTCCGATGAGATGCGGGATCTGCTCGTAGCCCTGCGAGACCAGATAGTCTTCAAAATGTTGCTTTTGTTCCTTCATGGCTTTTCCTCATTTATCTTGCGGATCATCGCCTTGATCAGAAAGGATTCATCGGATTCAAATGTCTTTAATGCCGCCTTGGCTGCTTCACTTTTGTAAGCTGCCACCGAGCGTGCCACCAGGAAGCGTAAACGTTCGTTTTCCAAGTCCTTGTAGCGCATCAGCAATTGCAGGCCTGCTTCAGATTCCAGGCTCCCCAGAGAAGATATGCAGGTAGCCAGATACTTTTCCTGACCCAGCAGTTCTTCCAGATAAGGTACCAGCCGGGTATCCTGTCTGCCGGCCAGTAAAGCGATGGCATTCTTTGCTTTCAGGGAATCCGCTTCGGTTACATAGTTCAGTAAGGCATCCTGAAAGCTTTGATTGGCCGCGCAAAAGGCTTCCAGCGCCCGGTATTCCAGACCGGAATCGCTATCCAGTTTGTTCTCCAGAATGTAAGACTGCATCTCGGATGCGCGCTTATTCATGATTTCACGCGCCGCGCGAACTCTGGAGACGGCGTTGCCAACCTCCCATTCCGAGGCTGCAGAAAAGATTTCCGCGATAGGGGCATCTTCCGCCGGAGCAGCTAATTGTTCCACTTCGCCAGCCTCTTCGGTGGCCGGCAGGACATTCAATTCTTTGTCCCTGCCGATGCCATAGGTACCTTTTACCCATGTGCTGTCGTTGGCCGCCAGGCCTTGGGGATAGAGGTCTTTGCCTCCGGCATCCAGAAACAGGCCGATACTGCCGGTAGAGCGGCTGAAGGCTCCATTGCCGTAATTTTGCGCTTCAATGCGTTCATAGCGATCGTCACCGGATTTATCCACAAAGATGGCAAGTGAATTGGACAGCCCCAGGCCGTTGCCGCCATGAATGGAATAGGCATCGTTGCCCGCACCATCCACCAGCATGCCAGAGCTCCAGTCGTGACCGGCGCCCTGACCCGGTCCGTTGCGGCTGTAATAGGCATCATCGCCCTCGTGGTCGTACAAAAATCCCACTGCCATGTGGATGCCCGAGCCCTGGGGATAGTAAACCGCGTTGTAGATGTCGTTTCCCCCTTCGTCGATCAGGACTCCTGTGGCATACCAGTAGCCCACGCCCTGGGCATAAACTCCGCCGATGTATCTGTCGTTTCCATCTTTATCGTACAGCAAACCCAAACCGCCAGCCAGAGCTGACCTCATACCAAAACCCATACCCTGACCCATGGTGCGGTAATCGTTTGGCATCAAGGGCGCATGGGTGTATTTCCCCCCCAGATAATACAGATCAGCCCCAGAATAATCAGCTAACACTCCCGCGCCCAAAGTGCTGCCAAAAGCCTGACTCATCGTATGCGCTTTGTAAACGTCGTCACCCAGGGTATCAGCCAGCAGGAACACTCCGCAAATAGCTGCACCTTGTGAGAATAGCCCGCCCTGATAGTGGTCGTCGCCGGAGAAATCCCGGTGAACGCCCATTCCGAGAGCTGCCGCGAAGGAAAAATCACCCAGTTCATACAGATCATTCCCATCCCCATCATGGCTGTAGCCCAAGCCCGCCAGAGCAAAGAAACTGGGAGCAGAGCTGCGATATACGTCCTTGCCCCAAAAATCACTGAAGAAATAGAAGGGGTGGTTCGCGGAACTGAACAGAGGCACTTCATAGGTGTCGTCTCCGGCAGGATCGATGATGGCGCAGAGCCTTTCTCTGCCAAGGATGGGATACTTTGAGGGATTGTACGTGTCGTCACCGATGCTGCCCAGCACCATCAAACCCCACGGGCTTTTATGAAAGACCGGCTTGGTGTTTTTTAGCTCCATATAGTATATTGATCCTTCCAGCTTTTCCGCCCAGATCCGGTACTCCTGGGCAGCCATTCCCAAGGCTTTGGCATCCACTTTTTCCAGCAAATCCGCAATGTGCTCGAGATCTATGTCCTTTAGCCAGGGCAGCTTTTGCTGCTGAAAATATGCCTGATATTCCTCTGTATGTTCTTCCTCCAGCATCGCCTGAAGGCAAAAGGCCTGCAAGGTGTCCAGTTCAGCCGCGCTAAGCTTGCCAAAAGCCCGACGCAGCAGGGGTTCCAGTTCGGTAAACGCC
>JAEWNJ010000085.1 GCA_023392795.1 Candidatus Cloacimonadota bacterium | reverse complement strand
CCATGTGGGTGTATCCCGCAGACAAGATGATCTACGTGGGCATGGAGAATGGCCACAAAGTTGGTAAGATCGGGATGCTGTTTTACAATGACTATACCTGGGGTGCCAATGCCCAGAGCCCACCCGCCCATCCTACCAATGACGGTGGTCAGGTGATGTTTATGGAGCTAATGATCGGCGGGCCCACGAGTAGTGAGGATGATAGCGCCCCAGTGGTGAATAGATTGTTGAATCCAAACTACCCCAATCCCTTCAATCCGGAAACCAATATCAGCTTCGATATGCCCCAGGCAGGGCCCGCCAGGCTGGATATCTATAACGTGAAGGGTCAATTGGTAAAGACCCTGTTTGACGGAACTGCCGCCTTTGGCAGAAACAGCATGATCTGGAACGGCACCGATAATAGCGGATCTGCGGTAACCAGCGGAGTCTATTTCTATCGCCTGACCACCGATGGCCACAGCGAAACCCGCAAGATGATGCTGATGAAATAACTCTGAAGTCCAGGTAACAAAGGGAGACACAAACATGAAAAGACTCTTGCTAATCATGGCACTTGGTATGTTTAGCCTGCTTTGTGCCCAAATCACCAGTACTCTGGAGCTTACAAATATCGGTACTTTCGGCGTTAGTGGAGTGTTAACCATTGTAAACAACAATTCCACCCCCATTACATGGCACTTTTCTGATACGGGAGATTTTGAAATCCTGGTGGATGGTGTGGGCTCTTCAGAAATGCATGGGCCGATGTCTCATTCCATCACGATTGAGCCGTATGAAAGCTACGTGACCGATATCTCGAATAGCAGGATTTATCCATATAGCCCCGGAACTCACACTGCACAAGCCAGCATTCTCCAAAATGGGAATCAACAACCCATGGGCGATATTCAAACATTTGAGGTTCCCAATCCTACTGATGATATCCATGCCTTATCCTATGAGCTCAGTATTACAGCCATAAACTCCAACAGTATTACCGGCATCCTATGGGTCGAGAATCAGGGGACACATGCATGGCATGGCAGCTTCCCTTATGGTGGATTTGCCGAGATATGGGTGGATGGTGTTGCCAATGATATCTTCCACATTCCTGGTATCAACCAATATGACTTAATGCCGGGAGAATCATTCTACCAGACGATCCAGCACACCCAGGATGAGCCCTATCCTGACGGATTTCATTATGCCACGGTACATCTTCAACTCTCCGGATTTCCGGAAGTGGGGGAAGGACAAAGCTTTCACGTGGGGCCAAACCCTGCGATCGATGAAACTCAGGGAAGCGTAGTTCAGGCCCTGAAGGCCTATCCCAATCCCTTCCGCGAGCGGCTGAACATCAGTTCCAAAGGCCTTTCCGAGCTCCGTCTGTACAATCTGAGAGGACAATTGATTCGCAGTTGGAATAGTCCCAACGAAGCTTTATGGGATGGATGTGACTCATCTGGCAAGACTTGTCCCGCCGGGCTGTACATCCTCCAGAGCGAATCGCTGAAACAAAAGGTTTTAAAGCTGGACTAATCCGTAACTCCGATAAAGTCTTTTCTCGCCGGATAAGTCCGGTGATGATAAATAGGGGATGCCATTTGCGGCATCCCCTTATCAGTTTATCTATGCTTCTTTTTGGAATTCCTCGTCCGCTACTTCCTGCATAAACTGGTTCATATAGAGCTGATAATAGCGTCCCTTTCGCCGCATCAGATCGTGGTGATTGCCCATTTCCAGGATCTCACCCTTGTGCAGCAGCAGGATGCGATCCACCTGACGAATGGTGGAAAGCCGGTGCGCCACAATGATGCCGGTGCGTCCGCTTAATACCACGTGCATAGCTTCCTGCACCAATTGTTCGGTTTCAGTATCGATGGAGGCTGTGGCTTCGTCCAGGATCAATAAAGCTGGATCAGCCAGCACCACCCGGGCAAAGGCAATTAGCTGTTTCTGCCCGGTGGAGAGCAGATTGCCGGCTTCACCCACCTTGTAATCGTACCTATCCGGCAGGTTTTGGATAAACTCATCCGCCCGCACCATCCGGGCAGCTTCCATCACCTCTTCATCGCTGGCATCCAGCCTGCCGTAACGGATGTTTTCCATCACGCTGCCCTGAAAGAGATGCGGAACCTGCTGTACGTAGCCCAGATTGCTGTGGATCCACTTTAGCGGAACTTCCCGGTAATCGATGCCATCGATCTCGATCAAGCCTTGCTGCGGCTCATAGAAGCGGCAGATCAGATTGACCAGGGTAGTTTTACCCGTACCGGTTTCTCCCACCAGCGCGATGGATTCGCCCGGAGCGATCTCCAGATTGAAGTTTCTAAACACCGGATGCCCTTCCTTGTAGAAAAAGCTCATATCTTTCAAGCTGATTCTGCCCTGCATCAGACGCTCTTTCCATTCCTGACTGAAGGCTTCACTGCTGTTGATTTCCGGTTCCAGGTTAATCAGCGAAAACACACGCTCCGCGGAAGCCTGAGCATGCTGCATTTCAGCAAAGAGCCTTGCCACATTGGAAAAGGGCTCAAAGAGGTGCATGGTATAGCTGATGAAGGCCACCATGGTGCCATAGCTGATAGTCTGTGCCAATACCGAAGCACCGCCGATCCACACCACGATCCCGGTACCCAGGGACGATACCATCAGGATCATCGGCATAAACAGGGCAGATACGATGGCAGACTTCACCGAGCTCTGATACATCTTTTGGTTGAGATCCTGAAAGTCATGCAGATTGATGTCTTCACACACCAGGGTCTTGGTGGTCTTGGCGCCATGAATCCCTTCGCCAAAGGAATGCGTGATCATGGAATTGAACCTGCGTACCTGACGAAAGAGGCGAAACATCGTTCCCTGGAAATAGTGGCTGAGAATAGCTATGATCGGCATCAAGGCCAGCAGGATCAAAGCCAGTTTCCAGGATAGGGTAAAGACCACTATCAGGACAAAGATGATCATGGCAAAACCCCAGATCAGATCCACGATTCCCCAGGCTACCACATCGCCCAGGCGATTGATATCGGAGGTTACTCTCGCTACGATCCAGCCGCTGGAGGTGCGGTCGAAATAGCTGAAGCTCATGCTTTGCAGCTTGCGAAAGGCCTTGCTGCGCAGATCGAAATTCAGACCGGTCTCGATGCGTCCGGCAAGATCGATCAATAGATACACGTTTACAAACTGAAACACGATCAACAGGAAATACATCAGGCTAAAGGTCTGAATGCCTGAGTAATCCTTGGGGATGATCATATTATCGATGCCATACTTGGTCATCAGCGGCAAAGCTGTGTCAATCGAGGCATTAAAGATCATCACCACGATCAGGAGATAGACCTTGGACTTATGGCGTTGTAGCTGCTTCAGCATCCTCAGCCATAGGCTCCAATCGAACTTACTGGTATATTCTTTTTCTGTATATTCTTGCATTTGTATGTCCTTAGCTGGCTTCAAGCTCCAGCATGTGCTGAATCTTCCAGATCCGCTGATATGCCCCATCCTGGGCGATTAACTCTCTATGTGTGCCAATCTGGGCGATTCTGCCATGTTCCAGCACCACGATCCGGTCTGCCAGAGCAACCCCGGTGAGGCGATGGGTGATGATGATCGTAGTGGCGCGCCCCTTGCGGGAGAGCAGGTTGTTCTGAATGATCTGTTCGGTTTCGCTGTCCACTGCGGAAAGCGCGTCGTCAAAGATCAGGATGGAAGGATCCATCACCAATGCACGCGCCATGGCGCAGCGCTGTCTTTGACCCCCGGAGAGAGTGATGCCACGTTCGCCGATTACCGTTTCGTAGCCATGTTCAAATTCAGCGATGCTATCGTGCAGCGCGGCTTCGCGTGAGGCTTTTTCCACCAGGGTAAGATCCACGTCCTTCAGCGCCATCCCGATGTTTGCCGTGATTGACCTGGAATACAGGAAGGGCTCTTGGAGCACGATGCCGATCTGTGAGCGCAAGTCTTTGCGATTGTAGGTGCTGATATCCACTCCATCGATCAGGATTTTACCCTGATAATCGTCAAAGAGCCGGGGGATCAGATTAGTCAGGGTGGATTTACCCGATCCCGTAGCCCCCAGGATCACCACCGTCTCACCCGCAGCGATCTTCAGATTGATATCTTGAAGGATCGGGTGCGCAGGATCGTAGGCAAAATTGATCTTCTGGAACTCGATTTCTCCCTTCAGTCTGCTCCCGGAGGGGATGCTGATCCCGGATTCCAGATCTTCCAC
>JAEWNJ010000084.1 GCA_023392795.1 Candidatus Cloacimonadota bacterium | reverse complement strand
AGCATGATCCCGATTTGGCCGCGATCATCAGCCGGGCAAAGCACTACCTCTGTAAAGGTCTCGCCACTGCCTGCATGCTGCTGGATCCGGATCTCATCATTCTCGGGGGAGGGGGGATGGATGCTGGTCTCTACGACATCGCAGAGATCAGCGAAGAGCTAAGGTCTGCTACGGCTCTGGTAAACCATCATACCCAAATCCGCAAGGCCACCCTGGGCAACCAGGCGGGAGTGATGGGCGCTATTTACCTGGCAGCGCAGAACTTGCATTGAGATTGTGGGGGATAGATGACTGGCATGTATTAGATGCTGGCTTCCCGCCCAAGCTCATCTCATTAGTTAATCTGATATGGTGTTTAGTTTGAAATGACATAATCCATGCCCAGCCCACCCAATATTGTAGGCTATCTCTTGCCATCTTGTAGTTGATACGCCTCCCATACACCGGTCGTACACCGGTCGTACAATCGTATGACCGGTGTATGGGAGGCTCATTAGATGCGTATGAACCTCAAGATAGGAATTCGGGGACTCAAATCCCTGAAATGGGGCATATCTGAAGTGAGTATCTGCTGAACCTGTTATCTGTGCCCACTTTATCCCCTAGGCGAATTGTCTTGACGAAAAGAACATGGGACATATTCTTGCAATATAGGGAACGCGTTCCCTGATTTGCATAAAAGGTGAGGATGATTATGTACCCAAGAAGCATGCAGCAAACCATGATGCGGGTAGCCAAAGGCTTTCCGATCATCACCATTACCGGTCCCAGACAGTCTGGCAAGACCACCCTGGCCAGGATGCAATTCCCGGATCACCAATACCTTGATCTGGAGAATCCCGAGCTGAGAGTGATTCTTGAGAGTGATCCCAAATCTCTGTTAAGTGACGAGAATGGACGATACATCATTGATGAGTTTCAATACGCACCGGATATCCTGCCTTACATAAAGATGATGGCTGATAAAAACCCGATGCCCGCCCGGTTCATCCTTACAGGCAGCAATCAGTTTAGTATGATGCGACATCTTTCACAGTCTTTAGCCGGAAGAACAGCCATTTTCCAGCTCTTGCCGTTTTCGTATGCTGAAATCTATCAGAACCAAAAAGCAGACATCGATGAAGTGCTGTTCAAAGGCTTTTATCCCAGATTGATAGATCAGGGGATGGATCCCCAGATGTTTTACACTTCCTATATCAACACCTATCTGGAGCGCGATGTGCGCCTGCTTACTCAGGTGCAGGATAGAGACCTCTTCTTCAAGTTTCTGGGCCTGTGCGCCGGCAGAACTGGCTCTCTACTCAATAAAACAGCCCTGGCCAACGAGACCGGGGTGGATTTGAAAACCGTGTCCAATTGGCTTTCGATCCTGCAAACGAGCTACATTATTCACCTGCTCCAACCCTGGCACAAAAACCAGAATAAGCGCTTGGTAAAATCTCCCAAACTCTATTTTCTCGATACAGGTTTGGCCTGCCGTTTGCTGCGGATCAGAGATGCCCAGGATTTGATCAACCACCCCCTGAAAGGTCAACTCTTCGAGACCTTTGTGGTATCTGAATACCTGAAGATGTTCTACAACCAGGGCAGTGAAGCGCCCTTGTATTTCTACCGGGAAAACAGCGGCCTTGAGCTTGACTTGATCATCCAGAGCGGAGCGATGCTGATGCCGGTGGAGATCAAATCGGCCAAGGTGTTTAACCCCAGCTTGATCAAGAACATTCAGGTTGTTGGCAAGTCCCTGGACTTTCAATCTGCATCCCTGATCTATGGCGGAGAGATGAAGTTCAGCAGAGACGAGATCAATATCTACCCATATTTTCAGATCCCGCAATCCAAGTGAAGTAAGTAAATCTGATCCCGGAGCCACGCGGCAAAAAATAGAGCAGCCTAAGTGACTGCTCTATATGACTTATTATGTCTTGCTGATACTCAGCAGCTATTTGACATGGAAATTGTCCAGGAATTGCTGTAAGATTACTGCCCGGCTGGGGTGACGCAATTTCTTCAGCGCTTTATCCTCGATCTGGCGGATGCGTTCACGGGTTACCTGAAAGATGTTGCCCACTTCTTCCAGGGTGCGGTGATAACCGTCATCAATGCCAAAGCGGAGGCGGATCACACGTTCTTCGCGGGTAGTAAGAGTCTTGAGCACTTCATCCACTTGTTTTTTGAGCAGGCTGCGTTCTGCCAGGCGTTCCGGGGAGATGATGGTGCGGTCTTCGATAAAATCGCCCAGGATGCTATCTTCGCTTTCGTGACCGATCGGTTTATCCAGGGATACTGGCTCCTTGCTGATGGAGAGGATGTTCTTGATCTTTTCCACCGGCATATCCAGTACCTCGGAGATCTCTTCCGGGTATGGTTCGCGGCCCAGCTTTTGCATGAGGCGGCGGCTGGTGCGGTTGATCTTGTTTATGGATTCGATCATGTGTACCGGGATGCGGATGGTACGGGCTTGATCGGCAATGGCGCGCGTGATGGCCTGACGGATCCACCAGGTGGCATAGGTACTGAATTTGAAGCCCTTGCGGTAGTCGTATTTCTCCACAGCGCGCATCAGACCGGTGTTGCCTTCCTGGATCAGATCCAGGAATTCCAGTCCACGGTTGTTATAACGTTTGGCGATGCTGATCACCAGGCGGACGTTGGCTTCGATCATCTCGTTCTGAGCTTTTTCCTTGTTGCGTTCGGCGCGGTCGATCTCACGCAGCAGAAACACCAATTCATTCCCGGTCATTTTGGTTTCCAGTTCCACGCGGCGGATCTTGCGGCGGGCGTTTTTGATCTTGCGCAGGGTCTCCACAAAGAGGTTGGGATCCATATTGGTTTCCGCGCGCACTTCGTCCATATCTTCCTGACTCTTCTTGGCTCGGCGGCCGTAAGTGCAGATTTCGTCGATAGTATAGCGTTTGATGCGGGTGAGTTCATTGATGGAATTGTAGCTTTCTTCGATGCGTTCCACCAGGCTGCGGATGCGGTAAACCATGCGTTTGATCAGCTTATCGTTGTAAGCCAGAGTCATAAAGGTTTCCACCACCTGTTCGCGCAGTCCGTCGATTTCTTCCTGACGGCTGGCAGTGCCGGTGTCGTCAAAATCGCAATTGTCCAGAATGCCGCCGATTTTATCCAGAGTGTTTTCGTTTTCTTTGAGGATGTCCTTAAAGCGATCGATGATTTTTACATCCTGATTCTTATCGATCCAGGTGCCGATATCGACCTTGAAGATCTGATCCAGGCGAACCCGGCGTTCACGGTATCGATGCAGGAAGTTATACATTTCGCGTAGGGTGGAGCCGGCTTGAAACACGTTTTGATTGATCATCTTCTGATAGGTCTCGATCTTCTTTGCCACGCGCACTTCACCTTCGCGATCCAGGAGGGGAACCCTGCCCATTTCGCGCAGATACATACGTACGGGGTCGTCGTAAAAGCGCTTGGTCTTGAACTTTTTGGGCGGGGTAGGCTTGCGTATGGCAGCTCCGCTCTTGGTGATGCGCTTTTCGGTTTCGTCGATGATCTCGATCCCATCTTGAGAAAGATCAAAGATGATATCATCCACTTTGTCCAGGAAAAATGGACTGCTGGGAAGGATATCGTTGATTTGTTTGAAGGTGATATAGCCGGATTCTTTACCCAGATCAACCAGCTTTTTCAAACACTCATTGTAAGTAATCATCAATGCTCCTTGGCAAGTTCTCGCCCTAATAGAGGACTTTATTTACGACCTTCTTGGTCATCGAACGATAAGCCCGCACCAGATCTGCTTTTTGGCTGAGGAGATCGCGGTTTTCCGGATCCTGACTGATGGCTTTGTCCAAAGCCTCCAGATCCCGTTGAACCTTGCGCAATTTCAGATCCTTGATCACTCGTCCCAAGTCTGGAAACTGCGTTTCCTCAAAAAGAAGCTCTGCCAGCATGTCTTTCACGTCATTCTTCTCGTTCGAGTCCAAAAGAGCTGCCGCGTCGAATTGTTCCTGCGCGATCATATTATCCTGCAAGAAGATATATATACGGCGATACAGCCTATTAGTAAAATAATCGGCACTTAGCTCAGTGGCAAGCAGTTTGTAGCTTTCGGCGTCCCTCAGCGCCAAAATGAGGGCATGGCGCTCCTCCGGGATTTCGCTATCCACCACACTTTCCACCACCTTATCCCTTTGCTGTGGCGCTGAAGATGAAGTCCGTCTCAGCGAGGCATAAAGGGCATCCACAGTGATGCCAAAGGCTTCAGACACCTGTTTCAAATACAATTCCCGCTGGATGGGATCCTGCAAGGGGCGCAGCGCGTCCAGTATCTGCGCGATGCGTTCTTTCACGCCCAGGTCGATCTTCTCGCTGGTCGCCATAAATGAGACCAGATCCTGTGCCGTAGCAATCGCTTCGCTCATGGCTTCTTTGCCTTTCTGCAGGATCAGGCTATCGGGATCCTCTCCCTCAGGAAGAGCAGCTATCTTTACTTGCATGCCTTTACTGATGCATGCCAGGCCACCTCTGACGGCAGCCTTGATGCCGGCGGAATCCCCGTCATAAAGCAGCGTGGTATTCTGGGAAAAGCGGTTAAGCAGATACACCTGATCGTCAGTAAGCGCTGTTCCCAGGGACGCTACAGCGTTTTCAAAGCCGCTTTCATAAAGCCGCAGAAAGTCAAAGTAACCCTCGCAAACCAGCGAGCAATCCTGCTTGCTGATGTTATACTTTGTTTTGTAAAGCCCGTACAGCTCTTTGCCCTTCGTATAGATCTCGGTTCCGGGGGAATTGATGTATTTGCCTACGTTTTCCCTGGGTTCCATGATCCGTCCGCCAAAGGCGATCACATCCCCGGTGTTGTTATGAATGGGGAAGATCAGGCGATCGCGGTAAATATCCTGCAGAGCCCCGGAATAATCGCCAAACAGCCCGCTTTCTTTGAGCAGGGAAACGCTGTAGCCCTCTTTCATCAGGTGATTGAGCAAGGCTTTATTGGCAGGTAGGGCATAGCCCAGAGCCAGCGCTTTGGCAGTTTCAGGGCTGAAAGAGCGCTTCTTGAGATAGTCCAGCGCGTTCTGCCCGTGTTCAAAGAGCATTTCGGTAAAAAAGAGGGAGGCGGATTTATATACCTGGAGGAGCTGCTGGCGCTTGGTGGATACCACCGTGGTGCGCTCGTATTCCGGAACCTGGATGCCGGCGCGCTGTGCCAGCTTCTTCACCGCTTCGATGAAGCTGAGCTTATCGAAATCCTGCACGAAGGTGAACACGTTTCCGCCCTTACCGCAGGCAAAACACTTGTAGATCTGCTTGGGCTGGCTTACATACAGCGATGGACGGGTATCGTTGTGAAAGGGGCAAATTCCGCGCCAATTTGTGCCGACGTGTTTCAGCGGGATGTAGCTCTGCATTACATCCACGATGTCGTTGGCTGCGCGTATTTGATCGATGAGGCTATTGTCCACCGGCTGTCCTTTGTATTTCTATTCGCTGCACGTTTCGTGCCACGTCATTGGTATCGGTTAAATCTTCACTACGGTAACGCCATTGCCACCTTCAAACATGGGAGGCGTTTCCATACTCTTCACCTGTTTCTTGCGGGACAGATAGTCTCTCACTTTGGCCCTCAAAGCTCCTGTGCCTTTACCATGTACGATGCGCAGAGTGCCAAAGCCGGTCATCGCCGCGTTGTCCAGAAATTCGTCGATCAGCGGCATGGCTTCATCGAAAGTGAGGCCCAAAAGCTTCAATTCGGTCTGCACCCTAGGCGTGGCCTTCACCGCGGTAAGCGGCTTTGCCGGCTCGCTGTCGCGGCTTTTGGGAGAGTAGAGATTCACGGTCTCAGTTTTGAAGCTGATGCCGTTCATATCCACCCTGGCGCTCGTACCCTGGATTTCCAGGATGATGGCTTCGGTGTCGAAATTCGCCAGCCACACCCGTTCGCCTGCTTTGGGATTTTTCAAGGGCAAAAGACCTTCGGCATTGCTTTGGATCAGTTCCCGTGAGAGTTCTTCAGTCTTGGCATTAATGTCTTGCAATTTTCTTTCCGAAAGCCGTTTACGTTCTTCCTTGTCCAGGTTTTTGATGTCGCTGATTTCGCGATTGTACAGCTTTTGGAAGGAGATCAATTCGCCCTGCAAATCCTTCAAGTGCTTTTGCCGTCGTGCTTTTAGTTCCTTTTCCCATTCCTGTTCACGGTTCTCGGCTTCTTTCAGGCGCGCTTCCAGGTTTCTCGATTTGAGTTCATATTCATAGCTTTGTTTTGCCAGGTTTTTCTTCTCTTCCTGCATCTTTTTGATCAGAGTGGTAAACTCCAGATTCTGAGTTCCCGCCAGGCTCCTGGCGCGTCCGATCAGCTCCGGATCCATGCCCAGAGAGGCCGCTACCTCTATGGCAAAGCTGTCGCCGGGGATGCCGGTGCTAAAGCGATAAGTGGGGATCAGCGACTTCAGGTCAAACTGCATGGAAGCGTTGATGCAGGCAGGGTGCGATTCGGCGAAGACCTTGAGCGCAGTGTAGTGCGTGGTCACAATGCCCTTCACGCCTTTTTCGGTAAGCTGCTCCAGGATAGCTTGAGCCAGGGCGGAACCTTGCTGCGGATCGGTGGCGGCGCCGATTTCATCGATCAGGATCAGGCTCTGCTCGTTCGCCGCTTCCAGCATTTTGCGAATCTTGTCCAGATGCGAAGAGAAGGTGGAGAGCGCATTTTCGATGGATTGATCGTCCCCGATATCGGCAAACACATGGGAAAACATCCCGATGCGGCTATCTTCATCGGCCGGCACAGGCAATCCGGAGAGTGCCATCAGAGTGATCAGTCCCGCCGCCTTCATCAGTACCGTTTTACCGCCGGTATTTGGTCCGCTGAGGATCAATACCGAGTAGTCTTCGCCCAGGCTGAGATCAAAGGGGATCACTTTGTGATAGCCCATCGCTCCGCTTTCACCGAGCAGCCGCAGAATCAATAGCGGATGGCGTGCGCCGTTGAGGCTGAGCGCGGGAATTTCCTGCATGATCGGGACTCTGGCTTTGATGGCATTGCCAAAGCGGGCGCAGCCATACAGATAGTCCAATTCCGCCATATTCTGTTGATTGCGCAGGATGTCTGCCCTTCGTTCTTTGATGGACAGAGTAAATTGATTGAGGATGCGGAAGATTTCCCTCTTCTCATCTTGCTTGGCGAGCTGCAATTCGTTGTTCATCGGCACCACTTCCGCGGGCTCGATGAATACCGTGGATTTGCTTCCGGAGCGGCTTTGCACGATGCCATTTACAAAGGGTGCGGCAGATTCCTTCACCGGCAGCACAAAGCGATCTTCCCGCTGCGTCACAAAACGATCCTGCAGATAGCCTTCCAAACGCGGCTCGGACAGCATGTTTTGCATGGTCTTCTGGATCCGGGAGCGGATGCCGGAGATGCGACGCCGGATCTGCATCAATTCGGGTGAAGCGGAATCCAGCACTTCTCCCTCCGGATCAAAGATGCGGGTGAAGCCCTGCATGATATCCGGCATCGGAACCAGGCGCTTTACCCGGTTCTGAGCCAGGGGCAGCTCCTTGAAAGCCTCGGTCTTGGAGGCTGCGATCACCGCCATTTCAGCGTTCAACGCGATGACTTGAAACTCTGAATGGTCAAAGATGCCTTGCTGTTCCAGGAGCGAGGAGAGGTCACAGAGATCTTCAAAATAGAGTTCCAACCCATGCGCCTGTGCTTCCTGGAATTCTCCGATCAATCTCTGCATTCTGCGGATCTCTTCGATCCCTTTATCCGGCTTCAATGCCAGGGCGATATCTTTACCGAGCTGGCTATTGCAGCGTGAGGCTATCTGAGCCAACAGGTTTTTGTATTCGAGGTCGCTCAATCTTCTGGTTTATCCTTGGTAAAGGGTATTTTGGGCATTTTGATGTATTTCATGCGGTTTTCAAGCTGCAGTTTGTCAAAAAGATCCTCTTTCAACACCTCGATCCCGGCATACACTCTGTGTTTCTCGCCATCCTTCAACGGAGTCGAGACTTTGGGCAGATAATCCAGCGCCACTGTAATGATGATCACGCAGATCAAGCCATTTACCAGACCCAATACTGCCCCCAAAAAGCGGTTCATGCCCGATAGCTTCAAAGCCTTGATAAAGCGGTCGATAGCCCAGATCACAAAGCGTGTGATGACAACCAGCAGGATCAGAATCAAGATCACCGCGATAACGGTCGCCAGGCCTTTGCTCATGGCGTACTTCAGCATCAGTTGATTCGCCAGCAGAGGATAGTAATGCCCGATCAGGAAGAAAGCGAGGACAAAGCCCGCCAGCTGGATGATGGCGCCAGCGAGACCGCGGCGATAGCCGTTAAAGGTGAAAAAGAGCAGAAATGCCAGGATAATCCAATCGATAATACCCATATCTTAACCTCTCTGGTGAAATACAAACAGCATACAGGGATTTTGAGGTCCCTGTATGCGATAGTGACGGATCAAGCCGAATGGCTTACTTCATGTAACGTTGCATGCGACGCTGGATTTTCAGCATCTTGCGACGAGCGGCGTTGGCTTCGCGTTTTTTCTTTACGCTGGGCTTTTCGTAGGCCTGATTTTTCTTTATTTCCGAAAGAATTGCGGCTTTCTCGCATTTCTTTTTAAAGCGCTTCAAAAGATAATCGAAGGACTCGTTTTCTTTGGCTACGACTGTCGGCAATCAAATCACCACCTTTTGTTTATAATTTAAGAAGTGCCAATTTCTTGGGGACCTAATATGCTGTCAAGAGAAATGTTGCCGCGCATCGCTTTACGCTCTGCTCCACTCATCACCGATCAATTCGCATTTACGCTTTGATCGCTGCCCCTTCGACGGCGTTTGTCACTGCTTTATCTAAGCTTAATCAAGCCTTAACTGTTAAGGCTTGATTCGGGCTAAACAATCGCTTGATCAATGCCCTGAAGGGGGGAGTGCAGCCTGTTGACATGATCCTGGAAGGTCATTGACTCAGATTATGCCCCTGCCATGTTTCGGTAGAGAAGTCCAATCAAAATGATCAGGAAAGCTACCAGAATGGCGAATACGATCCAGTTCGCTGTAGTGTTATTCTTGTCCGGATCGTAGAGAAATGTCCTGCGGCGATGTCTCATGGCATATATATGGTACATCAGCAATCCCATCGTCATTACCATGTTGCCAATGAGCCCTCTGGTGGGATGAGGACTTGATACTTGAAGCATGGTGGTAATGCCCCAAAATATCGCGCAGGGAACGATCAGATAATCATAGCGAAGGCGTGTCTTCACAGGCTAACTCCCGTTAATCGGATCTACTCATTCAGATCCTTTTTAAGATATATCATATCAATCAGTTGGATGTCGCCATCGAACATGGGGTGGTCATAATTGTCAATAAAGAAGTTCTTCAGACGATGCGATCTGATGAAGCCGAGACCTTCATAAAAGGCCAGGATTGCCGGAGTTTCGCCGGTCCCGACCAGCATTGTATTGAAGGTGCCTTTGTAGTATCTGAAGATGTAGTGGATCAGCGCGCTGCCGTAGCCTCTGCCCTGATCCTTTTCGTAGGTCGCGATGTTCTTCAATTCACAGGTATCGTCATCTACCGGCATTACACAGCAGATACTTTTCAGATCATCATCGAACAGCACAAACACATCGCTGGCAGCCAAATACTTGTCTATCATGTCTTCCTGTTCGTCAGCCAGCAACAACAGGTCCAGATATTGCTTCCTGTCTCCTGTAACTCTTTCTATCTTCATAACTGGACGAAAGCTAAGAATATGGATCGTTCTAATGCAGCGTACAGGTCGGAACAGCGATCACCGAATGGTGCCTCATCCATATCAAAGAAAGGCTTCCTGCAGCTCTTCATCCGGACTCACATCCACAAAGCGTTTGTCTCCATCAAAGCCAAAAACCAGCTTCAGGCTTTGATAGGGCAGCAGCTTTTCGGCCAGTTGCGGCCATTCGATCACGGTAATCCCGCTTTCCAGCATATCCAGCAATCCCAGATCCAGCAACTCGTCCTCATGCTTCAGACGGTAGAGATCCAGGTGATACAAGGGAAAGCGTCCGCAGTGATATTCCTTGAAGATCACGAAGGAAGGGCTGTCGATCTCATCAGGCACTCCCAGAAATGCTCCCAAGGCTTTCACAAAGAAGGTTTTCCCGCTACCCAGATCTCCGTAGAGAGTGATCACAGATCCAGGTCCCACGAGTGGGGCGATGTAATGAGCAAGGTCGATGGTATCTTGTTCGCTATTCAGTTCTATATGTTTTGTCATGATATACTCCTTAGATTTTGGGCTGCAAAAAAAAGTCCCAACAGCCTTCAAAACCCGGGTTGGCCGGCTTTCAAAGTCCCTTGGGACTCAGTCTGTCGTTTTCAGTCCTGATTACAGTATAGAGCGCCGGAGCGGGAAGGGCAAGAAAAATCTGGGAGGGGGGGGCTTAGAGTACTTTTCTGAGGTAGAGTTTTACATTGGCGCGTTTGGGAGCTTCGCCTTCCCGGAGGCTGCGATGGAGGCGATCCAGCATCTTGGAACGGGTTTGGTGAGTTCGTGCCGGCACTTCGATCTCAAAGAGGGCGCTGGCCAATTCGATATCGTCCTGATCCCACACTTCTGCCAAAAGCTTGAGAGTCTGGGTCTTATCGCTCTTGTTTTCGATGTCAAAGCCCAGCTCGATATACTGCGTGCCCCAGGCATTGAAGCTAAGGTCACTGATCACGATTTGCTCTGCCAGATCACGATTCGCCTTGTGTTGGATCAGTACTCCGAGGATGATGCCGATGACCACCAGGAGCAGTACGCTCCCCTTTAGCTTGAAGCGCCGGGGCCATTCCATGCGATCGAAACTTCTCATATTTCCAGCCTCAATAGATGAATTGCCAGGCACAAAATGCCCTGTGGTCCCACTCGTCGTCGTAAATTGAGCGGTGTCCGACCAGGATTTTGTGATGGGCAAAGAGAGAAAAGCGCAGAGTGTTTGTGACGCCATAAATGCGAGATAAATCGCCAGCAAACCACTTCACTTGGGCGTCATCAATCTGCCCGGCGAAAACTTCGTGATAGTTCAGCCGCCAATCAGCGCCTTCCGAGCCTTGATAGGTAAAGGATATTAGCGCGGTCCAGTCCAGATAATCCTTTAGTTTGAGGGAGTTTTCCAGGCTAAGATTCAGCAGATTGGCTCCCTGTTCATAGCCCAGGATGCGACCGTCGTGAGAGTACATGGTGTGGTTTTGAAAGTGTCCGTAAGTGTATGGGCGAATGGCAGTAAGCTCCAAAGTGCTTTCATTTGCCGGGCTGGAAAGTGAGATTCCGCCCTGTAGCGCGTACTTATTGCCCCACCAGTTACTGAAGAACCTGCCGTAGCTGAATTCATCCAGCGCAGCAGACGCGTATAGTAACAGCGAGGGTTTGGGCCGATGAGTGAGCCCAGCATAGATCAGTACATTGTCGCGATCCCAGAGATTGTGTTCCACAGCGCGCCAAAAGCTATTGGGCAGGAGGTAGTTTAGATCCAGGGCACGATTGCCATACACCACGCTTTCGCCCAGATACAGCTTCCAGCGGGGATTTGGAGTGTAGGAAAGCTGATGCAGGGCGATGTACTTATCCGGGTAATTGCGGCTGTCCAGCAATCCGTTTTCATAGATGCTGTAGGTGCTGTCTGCCATCAATCCGCCATGCAACATGCTCAGTTTGAAAGCTCCCGCCCGGCCTTCTGCCAGCAGATAAGAGTAATCATTCACCCGGTCTGAAAGGATGATGCTGCTGCTGATGGCGGGGGAGATCTGAAAGCGACCCCGTCCCAGGGCTAGAGTGTAGTTTTGCGTCCCGTAGCTGAGGTATCCATTCAGATTATCCAATTGGATCCGCTTCTCAAAGCGTTTGAGGTAACCATCAGCCAGACAGTCGGTTTCGGCAGCGTCGAGATCGCCGAAATAGGAGCCGTTGTACCAATGCGTAAAAAGCCTGAGCTTTTCGCCGGCCGCAGCCTGTAGCTGCCAGCCCTTATACAGGAAGTCATAATCCTGATCCTCGATGAAGTTGTGTTCATAGCCGGCCAGGAACTGGACATCCGCCTTAAAGGCGCTGGGAGTATGACGATAGGAAATGAGATTGCTGTGTGGCTCACCCCAGGAAAATGCTTCTTTGAGGCTATTTTGGAAGGTATCCAGTGAACTGAAGGGATGACTAAGCCCGGGGGGGCTATCCTGGAAGAAATCGGGACTATAGTTTGGATTCCCGGAGAGCAGACTGGATGAGCTTTTGCTGTATATTTCCGGGATGAAATCGCTATCCGGCATCAGGGCATTGAGCCCCGCGCACCAGATCAGCACCGGCAACAGCAGGAGCCTCAGATCAGCTTTCATCCTTATCTTCCGTATCCTGCAGCTCTTCCTCTACCTGGGTCTGTGCTTCCTCTGCCTGGGTTTGCTCTTCCACCTCATAATCATCAGGAACCTGGCTTTCCATCATCGGTTCCGGCTCCTTGATGTTTAAGTTTGCGATGTGGGCAACTTCATCGACGGTGATCTTCAGCTCTCTGGCGATCTCCTTGTGAGTCCAACCATCAGCCAGAAGGCGGTTTACCATGCGGCGCATGCTAAGCGCTTCAAAACCGACGTTAGCGTTTGGACCAGGCTTGCTCTTCTGTTTGAACCCAAAGATCAGGATGCTGAGGATCACCAGGGTGCTTACAAAGAAGCCCAGAGTAAGGACAAAGTGATCCAGCGCAATCTCGACGATAGTGTTCCAGAGGCTGGAGCGGGGCTGCTCTTCGACGGCTGTAACGGGGTTTACCGCAATCGGTACTTCTGTAGTGGCGATGGAATCGGCGAGGGCAGGTTCTTCAGGCTGCTCTTCCACTTCTTCATCTGTGAGTTCCGGACAGGGTTTCACCATGATCGGAGGGATGTAATCGCTGCCTTCCATCAGGCTTCTGGCCTGTTTGTAGTAGGTGCTGGAGGTGGGAATCCGGGCAAGGATCTCTTCGGCGCGGGTGCTGCCGCGGCGCTTGAGCAATACACCCCAATGATACAGGATGTCATCGCTATCAGGAAAATCACGGTTCAAATCGCTGAAGGCTTTATCCGCACTGGCATAGCGGCCGCGATCGCTGTAAAATCTGGCGATAGTGAGGCGTCCACTTTTGCTGGTGGGCTTGGTGAAAAGGTCGATCACGATCTGTTTGGTATCGTCAAAGTACATCTTTTCGTAGCGAAGGCCGCTAGCCAGTTTCACATTAAAACCACCGGGCACCAGGCTTACTTCGCGGATGAACTTGCTGTTGATGACGCGCTTGGCGTCTTTATTGTCAAAGTCCCCGATCCTGATCTGCAGAATATCGTTGCTCGGTTGGGCAGAATATGTGCTGTTGCTGTCCAGATCAAACACCAGACGGCCGGCCACCTCATGATAATCCTCTGCGCGAATGCTATCTACGCCGGTGAGCGCACTCAAGCCCAGGCAGAGCATGAACATTGAAAGCCCTATGCTGATTCTCTTCATTTCGGCTCCCTAAAGGTTTTTTTTATTCTATATCACTACTTCGCTTTTGTCGGGATCGATGATCATGGCGGCATCCAGCGCTATTTGCAGCTCCTCATTGGTGGGGATCACCAGGATTGTGACCGGTGAATAAGGCTGAGAGATGATGCCTGCCTTCCCGCCCACTTTACGGTTCTTTTCCAGATTGATGTGGATACCCACGTTTTCCAATCTGTCACAGATGCGTTCCCTCATCTTTACGGCATTCTGGCCGATGCCCCCGGTGAATACTATGGCGTCAACCTTTACCAGATTGGCGGCATAAGCACCGATGTAGCGGCGAATCCTGTAGGCATAGGTGTCCAGGGTTTCCTGAGCGTTCAGGTCGCCTTGGTCGGCTGCTGCCTCAATGTCGCGCAGGTCGCTGGAGATGCCGGACAGGCCCAATAACCCGCTTTTCTTGTTCAGAATGCTATTTAGGTCGTGGAAATCGAAGCCGCGTTCTTCCAGGTAAAAGATGATCGAGGGATCCAGATCACCGCTGCGGGTTCCCATCATCAGGCCTTCCAGCGGAGTAAAGCCCATTGAGGTGTCCACGGATTGCCCCGCTTGAATGGCGGTGATGGATGCGCCATTGCCCAGATGACAGGTGATGAGATTGGTGTTGTCCTTGCTGCGTTTGAGCATCTGCAAGGCGATGCCGGCCACATAGCGATGGCTGGTGCCGTGAAAGCCATAACGGCGAATACGGTATTTCTCGTAAAACTCACGGGGAATGCCGTATAGGAAGGCACTGGGGGGAAGAGTCTGGTGAAAAGCGGTATCAAAAACCGCTACCTGGGGAATTCCGGGTAAGATCTTCTGGCTTTCCATGATGCCGGTGAGATTGGCGGGATTGTGCAGCGGCGCGAGCTCGATATTATCCTCGATGGCTTTGATCACTCCGTCATCGATCAAAACGGATTGGGAATACTGTTCGCCCCCGTGTACTACGCGATGCCCGATGCCTTTGATCTCATCGATGGATTCCAGAATGCCCAGTCCATCGTGTAGCAAAGCCTGCATCATGCACTTGAATGCTTTGGCGTGATCGGGAATATCCAGTACAGAGCAGTAGTGACGATCCTGATAGTCTTGCGAGATTTTGGCGTCATTCAGCCCAATACGTTCGATCAGGCCTTTACCCAGGCTTTTGCCGGCGGGCATCTCATACACTTCATACTTTAGCGAACTACTCCCACAATTGATCACGAGGATTTTCATTTACTTTGTCCTTAAATACTATTGTGTGAAACAAATAGGCAGGGAACGAGGCTGATGCCGGTCCCAACGTATCTTCACGAGGGGCAGTTTCTGTGATCAGGATAAAATTGGCAAGGACTTTCTATAAGGTGCAAAAAAAACGGGCACCAGGGTGCCCGTTTTTTAAGGACTGTTAATGACTTGCTAGCTTTGTGTTACTGAGTAACAGGAGCAGTTTCAGCTTCGGGTTGGACAGCAGTAGAATCTTCTACTACAGGAGCTTCTTCGAGAGGAGCTTCTTCGACCATGGGTTCTTCTGCGGGTTTCGGTTTGCAGGCGCTCATGGCGAGCATGCTGAGCAACATCATAGCGATTAATGTGAGTAAGATAACTTTTTTCATTGATTCCTCCATAAGCAACACCCCTCCCGGGGCTTCGCTTAGGTTTTGTTTTTTTTTGTTGTTTGGTCTTGTGTTTTAAAATATTGCCGGTTGCTTTTTTACGAAAGGCCGAAAGGCTGCAAAGCCTTATCAAACCTTCACACAGTCCTTACGCACGACTATATACTCTGTAATAATGACGCCATGTTATTAGGAGCGGTTTTCTTGGCAAGTTTTTTTTTCATATAGCAATGTCCAGTCCCATATGAACCATACCTAAGCCTATGTCCGCAAAGCCTTTATCCCGAAATGGCAGCCCATAACCCAAGCTCATAATACCCAGCTTTGTGCCAATGCTGATGCCCGCTCCGAGGGCAAAGATATCCGCTTTCAGCTCTTTTGCGCCATCCTGGATAAAACCATGATCGTAAAAGATATATAGCATACTCTGAGGCCCCGTCATATAGCGCAGTTCGGTATTGGTCCACGCCAGGCGGGAACTGCGCCATTCGTCCTCCCGGTAACCGCGCAAGGTCCGAAATCCCCCCATGCGATAAAGTTCATATTCTGCCACATTTTCCCTTTCATAGCCCTTCAGGTGTAAGGCCAGATGGGCGATGAATCTTCCCCCCAGGGGTTTGTAGGCGGCCGCACTTGCTTCCAGGCTCCCATTGTCCGGCCCTTCATTTATGATGTATTTGTAGGATGCATCCAATTCCAGGCCTCTGGTGGGGATGCGTTCGCCTATGGTGTTTTGATAGCTCCAAAAGGCACCCAGTAGCTGAGAAGTGGATTCTTCCACGTCCGAAGTGGAGGTGCCGGGCAGAATCGATTGCACAGAAAAGGAGAGGCCGTACTTCTGATAAAGGCTCTTGTAATACAGATCGCATCCTACGGAACTGAGGATCCACAGCGAATCCTGCGTGCTACGGGCCAGGGTGAAATCAGCAGCCAGGGGAAGAGAAGGCAGGCCGGATTCATGGTAGCGAAATCTCAATTCGGAGTACTGATTGGGGTTGCTGCGCCAATAGAGATTGATGGCGCGATCGCTGCCCCAGAGATTTTGGAAATCGATGTTTAGCAGACCCGAAATCTTCCTCTTTCCAGCATCTTCGCTGATTCCCAGAATTCCTTCCAGATATGTCATCCGGCCTTCGCTGATCTCAAAGAGCAGGCACTCGGAATCCACGGGGATGATCCTGCAATCATTGATATAGCTCTTGCTCTTCAGATTCTGCTCCGCTTGTAGCAGCTTGGCTGGTGTGATCGGATTCTGCCCCAATAGTCCGGAGTTTTTCAGGATGCTGCTTTCGCGGCTGATTCTATTGCCCCGAAACAGATACTTCTTCGGGTTCATTTGTGCGCCTTCATCCACTCTGAGCCAGGCATACAGGCCATTGTCCAGTACCAATGAATCCAGCTCGACTCTTACAAAGAGATAACCCCGGCTGTGATATACATCCTTCACGCGCTGCATGATGGGCTGTAATTGGGAAAGGGGATATTCCCCCTCGGCGGAAGTGTAGGTCAGATCATGCAGAGTGGATGCCGAGAAATGGCGCAGACCGGTATAGCGCAAACGGGTGGAGGATCCCGATACCAGGACCAGGGGCCGAAAATGCAGTCGCATTTGGTCTTCAGAGATCACCTGAAGTTCAGGATTGGGGATCAATACGTAGTATTCACCCAGCTCAGCAAGGTAATGCTGCATATTCCGGATGGCCTCGGATACCATTTCGGGGTCGTATTCATCGCCCACTTTGAGCTTTGATGCGGCTATCAGCGCGTCGGGATCGGATATTGACCCAGCTTCAATCCCAATCCCGGCGATGCGGATGGCGGGCAGGCACAGGCTCACAAACAGCAGGTAAAGCGTTGCAAGCCAAAGTTTCATCCGGCTTTAGTCCCTATCGGCTTTCAGGACTGCCAAAAAGGCTTCCTGAGGCACAGTAACATTCCCGATTTCCTTCATCTTCTTTTTCCCTTCTTTCTGCTTTTCCAAGAGCTTACGCTTACGGCTGACGTCGCCGCCGTAGCATTTTGCCAGCACGTCTTTACGCATGGCATTGATCGTGCTGCGGGCGATGATCTTGGCGCCGATGCTGGCTTGCAGGGCGATCTTGAACATATGCCGCGGGATCACTTCTGAGAGGGTATCGGTTACGCTTTTACCCCAGTTGTGGGCTTTATCCTGATGGCAGATGAAGCTCATGGCGTCCACCTTTTCGCCATTGATCAGGATGTCCACCTTTACCACCTGTGATACGCGGAAATCTTTAAAGGTATAATCCAGAGAGGCATAGCCGCGGGAGACGGTCTTCAGTTTGTCGTAGAAATCAAAGATAATTTCGATCAGTGGCATCTCGTAATGCAGGGCCACCCGCTTTTCGTCGATGTACTGCATGTCCTTTTGGATCCCGCGACGTTCCTGCGCCAGACGCATGATATTGCCGATATAATCTGTAGGGACAATGATTTCCGTATCCATGTAGGGTTCTTTGATGCATTCAATATTGGAAGGATCAGGGAAATCGATGGGATTGTGAACTTCCACTTCCGTACCGTTTTTGAGCGTGATCAAAAAGCGTACGCTGGGTGTGGTGGCGATGATGGGAATGTTGTACTCACGTCCCATTCGTTCTTTCACGATTTCCAGGTGTAGCATGCCCAAAAAACCGCAGCGAAAGCCATAACCCAGGGCGGCGGAGCTTTCCTTTTCATAGATCAGCGAAGCGTCGTTCAGCTTCAGCTTGGCAATGGAATCCACTAGGTTTTCATAGTCCTCGCCATTGATGGGGAAGATGCCGCTATACACCATCGGCTTGGGTTCCATAAAGCCGGGAAGCGATTTTGAACAGGGCTTTCTGGCCAGAGTGATGGTATCGCCTACGCGCGCATCGGCTACTTCTTTGATGCCGGCAATGATGTAGCCCGCTTCGCCGGAGGTAAGCTCTTTTTGCGGCTGAAACTTCAGTCCCAGATAGCCGATTTCTTCGATTTCGTATTCCCGGGAAGTGCTGAAAAGCTTGATGCGATCGCCCTTTTGCAGGCTGCCCTGAAAGAGCCGCACCAATACCACCACGCCCCGGTACATATCGAAGTAAGAATCAAAGATCAGGGCTTGGGTGGGAGCATCGCAATCACCCTTGGGGGCGGGGAGCTGTTCCACCACGGCGTCGAGCAATTCTTCGATGCCGATTCCTGTCTTGGCGCTAACCTGTTTGATGTCATCCGGATCACAGCCCAAAATGTCGATCAAATCGTGGGTAGTGCCTTCCACATCCGCCTTGGGCAAATCGATCTTGTTCAGGCAGGGCAATAGCTCCAGATTGTTATCCAGCGCCAGATAGAGGTTGCTCATCGTTTGCGCTTCGATGCCCTGCGACGCGTCCACCAGCAGGATCGCCCCTTCGCAGGAAGCCAGCGCGCGGGATACCTCATAGGAAAAATCCACGTGGCCGGGAGTGTCGATCAGGTTCAATACATAATCCTGACCTTTATAACTGTGTACCATGCGGATGGCGTGGGATTTGATGGTGATGCCGCGTTCGCGCTCCAGATCCATGCTGTCCAGCAGTTGAGCTACTTCAGTGCCTTTCCCGATCACGTGTGTGGCTTCCAAAAAACGGTCTGCCAGGGTAGATTTACCGTGGTCGATGTGGGCTATGATGCAGAAGTTGCGTATGTATTTTTGCTCCATGCGATGTCCTTTATTGATATCAGCTTACCTTAAAAAATCGCTAGTTCAAGGCATAATGCCACAAATCGCAAGGGGCGCGATTTGTCAAGCGCTGATTGACCTCCCTTCGGTTACGCGAGCGTTTTGCCCTGTGCGCATCCCTGAGGGGTTACCATCCAATAGCCTCGAGAGGGCGACAGCCGCCATCAGGCTGGGTGGATATCCATGTTATGCTAACTCCTGGCTTGCCACCCGGAGCCAGGCCTCTTGGAATCCTCCTGCGTGGGAAGGAAGAGGAATCCAGGTGAGTGGCAGGTGGCTGGAATGCCAGCGGACAGTGTAACGTAGACGTGGCTTCCAGCCGCAGCTTAGGTGCCGCCCACACACCCCTGGATAGATTTTGCTTGCCACGAAAAGCACGTCCGCCAGAATTGCCCAAAATGATGATAACATTGGAGAAATAAAGATGCAAGGATTCAAACGTATCGGATTCTACTTCATGCTGAACGCGCTGGTGCTTACCATGATCAGCGTGGTTCTGGCATTTTTGGGGATCAGGATGGAGCAAGCTTCCGGGCTGTTGATCATGTGCGCCATATTTGGCTTCGCTGGATCGCTGATCTCTCTTCTCACCAGTAAGTTTGCCGTGAAGAAGGCATATAAAGTTCAGATTATCGATGGCACTTCCTCCGATGGGCAGATTCGCTTTTTGTATGAAACAGTGGAAGCTTTGGCGAGGGAACGCGGACTCAAAACTCCCGAAGTGGGGATCTACCCTTCCCGGGACGTAAACGCTTTTGCCACAGGGGCATCCCGCAACAAATCCCTGATGGCTTTTTCCAGCGGGATGTTACAGACTCTGAACAATGACGAGGTGGCAGCCGTTGCCGGTCACGAAATGACGCATATCAGCGAAGGCGACATGGTGTCCATGACTCTGGTGATGGGCCTGGTAAATACATTTGTGATGTTCCTGGCTCGCATCGTGGCAGCGGTGCTGGATTCTGCCATGCGGGGAGATCGCGGACGCGGCGGATTGGGCTCCATGGGTTACTACATGGTGGTGATTCTGCTGCAAAACGTGCTGATGTTCCTGGCGATGATCCCG
Source organism: Candidatus Cloacimonadota bacterium (assembly GCA_023392795.1). Taxonomy (GTDB): domain Bacteria; phylum Cloacimonadota; class Cloacimonadia; order Cloacimonadales; family Cloacimonadaceae; genus UBA5456. The sequence continues at coordinate 11,416 of JAEWNJ010000084.1, read as the reverse complement.
GTTTCTTACTATTCCCGTTATCGCGAATACCGTGCTGACCGGGGAGCGGCGGAGCTCACTGGCGCGGGAAGCATGATTGCCGCTTTGCAAAAGATCGATCGCTATTATGCCCCCGATAACCGTCAGGATAGCTTTGCTCTGGCCAAGATCAATAACCGCAAGAAGATATCGCTTTTTGCTACGCATCCCTCGATTGAGGATCGCATCGAAAGGCTAAGGAACTTATAATGAAAGATATACAGGGTCTCCGGATCCAAAAAATGGCGATGGGCGGCGCAGGGCTCGGTTTCTTTGAAAACAAGGCGATCTTTGTGCCTTATACAGCCATCGGTGACGTGGTGGATGTGGAGATTACCCTGGAAAAGAAGGATCATGCCTTCGCCAAAGTGGTGAATTATCTTAGCCGCGGCGAGGGGACTCAGGATCCCGGCTGTGAGGCTTTCGGTGGCGATAACGCCTGTGGCGGATGTGATTGGCTGATGGTGGATTACCCTACACAACTGGCCTATAAAGATTCTTTGGTGCAAGAGCTTTTCCGGCAATACTTACCTGATACCGAGCTCTATCCAATCGTGCCTTCGGAAAAACCCCTGCACTATCGCAACAAGGCCTTCATGCCCGTGGGATCAGAGCATTACGGCATCTATGCCCGCTACTCGCATGATATTGTGCCACATACGGCTTGCCGCAACCATCCCTCCATCTTCGATGAGATCGCCATGGCGGCTTTTGAGCTATGCCGCAAAGCGAAAGTGGAACCCTATAACGAGATTGAGCACAGCGGGACTCTGCGGCATATCGGTTTGCGCTGTAACAAGGATCAGAACAGCATTTTGGTGATCCTGGTTACCCGCACGGCGCGTTTACCCTTTTCGAACACCATCATCAGAGGGCTTAGCGAGAAGTTCCCCCAGATTTCCGGCATCGTACAAAACATCAATCGCGAGAAGGGCAACGTGATCCTCGGTGGGGAAGAGAAGCTGCTCTTCGGACAGGATTATCTGGAGGATAGCCTCAGCGATGTGAAGTTTCGCATTCACTACCGCAGCTTCTGGCAGATCAACAGCGGCAGCATGGAAAACATCCTGGCAGCGATGCGAGCTAGGCTAAAACCCGGTGTGAAGCTGATCGATGCCTACTGCGGGATCGGAGCTATCGGCCTGGCTTTGAGCGACACGATCGGTGAACTCACCGGCATCGAAGAAGTTTCTGAGGCCGTGCAGGACGCCCGGCTGAACGCCGAAATGAACGGAGTGGAACACGCGAAATTCATTCATGGCAAAGCAGAGCAGCTCCTGGGGCAGGTGATGCACGATTTTACAGCTGATGTACTGGTACTGGATCCTCCGCGCAGCGGAGTTCCGGAGAGTTCTCTCTGGGCGATCCGCGCCGCCGGAATCAAGGAAATCCTTTACCTTAGCTGCTCCCCGATGAGCCTTGCCCGCGATCTGAAAATCCTGCTGGGCGAAGGCAAATACAAGCTGGAAAGCATTTCCTCCTTCGATATGTTCCCCAATACCTGGCACATTGAGTGTCTGGCTCACCTGAAACTGGAGAAATGAGATATATCCTGCTGGGTACCGTGATTACAATTATGCTCCTGGTGGGCAGTTGCGATAGCGAATCCTTAGAAACCATCGCGCAGAAAGAGATTCGTGATCTGCTGTATGATCTGTCTCTGGATTTTAACCTCGGAAATGTATATGGGATGCTGGATAGAGTTCACAACGACTATCTGCACAAGGGTAATATCGTCTGGCATCTGAATCAGGAAATCCTGGACCGCATGGCCAGGTTTCAACTGCTGGAGATCGAAGTTCTATACATCGAGTTTCAGGGCGACCGCTATGCTGTGGCGCATACCCGGGATCATTACACATCAGCGATTGAGGATGTGACCTATAATGAACCAGAGAGCAGCGGATATTTCTCTTATCTATACCGGGATGACGGCGAGTGGTTTATCTATGGTAACCAGTTGTGGGTAAAAAAAGGGAGATAAAGCAGATCTTTGCCGGATTCACGGTTACTTTTATCACTTTTCAATTGACATCAGGCAGCCCTCGAAAAGCTTTGAGAAACTGGAATGTTTTTTAACTCCCTTTAAGTGAGGTATTATGCGCAAGAGAAGAAGTTTGATAGTGGGATTTGTAATGATGATTCTGGTATTGATAGTGCTGTTCATCCGGTGCAGCAATGCCAGAGCCAATAAACCCCAGGAGCATGCAGCTGCAGCCACTACTCACACAGTAGCTTATGGCAACATCGATTCCAAGATCGAGATTACCGGCGAATTGCAACCGGAAACAGTGGTGGCCATCAAATCCCGCGTATCGGGCAAGATCGTGAAGTTCTACGTGGACGAAAACGACTTTGTGACCTCGGGACAAATCATTGCCGATATCGAGCCGGACTACGTGCAGGCAAATACCTTGTTCAACACCAAGGCTACCTTGCAACTGGCGGAGATCACCCTCGCCAAAGCGCGCAAAGATCATCAGGACAATCAGGTTTTACTGGGCAATAACTACATCTCGCAGAGTGATTTTGACCACGGTCAGGACGCGCTGAGGAACGCCGAAATCCAGTTTGAACAAGCCAGTCGCCAATATGAGATGATCCGGGATCTGGACGTGCCGGGGAAGGTGACCCATGTCTTCGCCACAGCCAGCGGCACCGTGATCGAACGTAGCGTAAATGAAGGCGAGATGGTCTCTTCCAGCATCAATAGCTATGGCGAAGGGACGGTGGTGATGCGCATTGCCGATCTGAACCGCATGATCGTGAAATCCAATATCAACGAAGTGGACATCGCGAAGTTTCGTCTCAAACAAAAGGGCACGATCAAGCTGGACGCACTTCCCTACGAGGAGTTTAGCGGTGAGATCGTGAAAATCGCGCCCATGGCGATCACTGAAAACAACGCCAAAGTTTTCCCCGTGGAAATCAGCATCAACGCTACCGGACAGCAGGTCAAACCGGGCATGACGGCGGCAGTCAGCATCCTTGGCGATACTCGTGAACACGTAATTGTTGTGCCGATTGGAGCGGTTTTTGCAGATGAAAACAATCAGGACATCGTCTATCTGATCCCGAAGCCCGCGGCAAAGGCGCCCAGCACGGAAAAATCAGATCAGGCAAAGAAACCGGAAGGGAAGAAAGCCAAGGGTCCCAAAGCGGCTGAGCCTGAGCCTGTGCCCACAGTCGTGAAGCTGGGAGCCAACGATTTTCAGATGGTGGAAGTCATATCCGGGCTTGCCGAAGGTGACGTGATCTCGCTAAAAGAGCCGTCATCGGGAGCAAAAACCGGAATGATGATGTACTAAACTTTAGGAGTATTTAACTCATGATCGAGATAAAGGATTTGTGCCGTAATTTCGGCGAGATCAGAGCTGTCGATAAGATCAGCTTCAGTGTATCCAGTGGTAACATCACGGGTTTCCTGGGTCCCAATGGAGCCGGGAAGACCACCACTTTGCGGATGATGGTGGGCTATTTGCAGCCCGAATCAGGCTCCATCCTCATCGATGGAGTGAGCATCTTTGATAAACCCATCGAATCCAGCGCCAAGATCGGTTATCTGCCGGAACATAATCCGCTGTATGAGGATATGATCGTGGTGGAAGCCCTGGAGTATGTGGCCAGATTGCGCAAAATGACCCATAAGCAATTTCGGGAGCGTAAACTCTTCGTGATCGAAAGCTGCGGCTTGAAAGAGGTGCAGTATCAAAAGATCGGGACCCTGTCCAAGGGTTACCGGCAACGCGTGGGTCTGGCGCAAGCCATTCTCCATGATCCTGAAATCCTCATTTTGGACGAACCCACCAGCGGTCTGGACCCAAATCAGATCATCGAAATCCGCGAGCTCATCCGGGCTTTGGGCAAAGAGAAGACCGTGATCCTCTCCTCACACATCCTGCAGGAAGTACAGGCTCTTTGCGATCGCGTGCTGATCATCAATAAAGGCAAGATCATCGTGGATGATAGTATCGGCAATCTGGATGCCTACCTGGCAGAGTATCACCTGCTGCATCTGGAGCTGGAAGGGGCAAATATCGATCTCCGTGAGTTTGTGGATTATTATCCGGAGCTTCAGCTTTTGGAGGAGATTCACGAGGGAGATCGCTGCCGCATGAAACTGAGAGTGAGTTCAAACCTGGATGTGAAGCACGATCTGGCGCGTTATGTTGCCGAAAACGACTGGCTGATCCTAACCCTGCACACCGAGCGAAAAAGCCTGGAAGAGATCTTTCATAAGCTTACTCTGGAGAGCGATCCGGGCGTCGATAACGTACACGCGACTGATCCAGAGAATGTATCTGCCGATCCGGAATTGATAGTGGAAGTACCCGGGACAGATCCCATCCGGGAAAGTGTGGCACAAATCGATGAGATCAGCAGCAAGGATGATCCAGCGGAGGAGGAAAAGCAATGAGAGCCATCTGGACGATAGCAAAAAAAGAATATGAATTGGCGCTGCGCTCGATCACCTCTTACATCGTGTATGTCCTCTTTTTGGTGATCACCGGGGTCTTTTTCTCCACTACGATCTTCAAGGTCGCCCTGGCAGAAATGCGCGGTCTATATGGCTTTATGCACCTGCTCTTCATCTTCTTCGTGCCGGCCATCACCATGGGCAGCATCGCCAAAGAACGCAGCAGCGGCACTTTGGAATTGCTTACCACCCTGCCGATTCGGCTCGGCCACATCGTGTGGGGCAAGATCTTCGCCGCGGTGATGCAAGTGAAGACCCTGATCGCCTCCAGCGTGGTCTTTTTCATTATCATCGCCGTCCTGGGAGAAGGGATCGACATCGGCGCAGCCATCATCGGCTTCATCGGACTCAGCTTTGCCGGCGCTGCATATGCCGCCATCGGTGTTTTCGCCAGCAGTCTGCCTTCCAATCAGGTGGTGGCCTTTGTGATCGCCTTTACCATCTCCGCCTTCTTCTATGTGCTGAAGTTCATCATGGCCATTGTGCCCTTACCCCTGGTGCGCATTTTACAGTACATCAGCTTTGAATATCGCCTTACTAACTTTATGAAGGGTGTCCTGGACCTCAAAGACCTTCTCTTCTTTGTCGCCATCATCTTCATCTTAGCTTTCCTGGCGGAGTTTAACCTCCAATCCAAAAACATGATGCAGGAGCGCTAAAGATGAAGAAGACTTTTGGTATCCTTTCCGGCCTGTCTATCAGGATGGGCATCGTGATCGCCGTGCTGCTGGTGGTGTCATACCTGAATCTGCGCGTGGATTTATCCGCTCAAAAAGCCTACAGCCTCAGCAAAGTGAGCAAGGACACGATGCGCGGTCTGGAAGACATAATGGTGGTAAAGGTATTGGCTTCGGACGATTTGCCGGCAGAGCTGAACTCCCTCAGCCGCTATTTGCGGGATCTGCTTAGCGAGTATCAGATGGTTTCGCGGGGTAAGTTCCGCTATGAGTATGTGCGCAATCTCAGCCGGGATGATCTCTTTGCCATGGCACATGCCAATAACATCTCCGTGATGCGTTTCCAGACCTATGAAAAAGACCAGATGACCAGCAAGGAAGTGATCTTCGGAGCCATCTTTGAGTATCAGGGTAAAGTGGAATCCATCAGTCTGGTGCCCAGAACTGAAGCCAGGCTGGAATATGAACTCACTCAGCGCATCCAGAGCATCGCCCAGCATACTCTTCCCAAGATCGCGGTCTTTCGCGATACCACCTATTATGACTTTAATACCAATTACTTTGAGCGCAATCTAAGAGCCAATTTTGCCATTCATGATTCTGATCTGAAGCAGGAAATCAGGGATGTGGACGCTCTGCTCTTCACCGGTAGCGCCAGAAACCTCACGGATGATCAGCTCTACCATCTGGATCAATACCTGATGAAGGGCGGCCGTGCGGTATTCCTGCAGGATCGCATTGATACAGACGGCTATAGCCTCTATTCACTTGATACCAATCTGATCAAGATGCTGGAGCACTACGGCTTTGTACTGAGCAAAGATGTGCTACTGGATATGTATTGCGATCAACGCCAGACCGGGCTGGGCGTAATGGCCAATTACCCCATGTATCCGGTTCTGCGCGGCAGCAATCACCCCATCACCCGAAATATCGACAACATCTCACTGTATCTGGCCAGCGGCGTTTCTTTCAGCGGACGAAAGGGCGTTTCCTTCGAGCCCATCCTGCAGAGTTCGATCTATTCCGGCTGGATGGAATATCCCGAGTTTAAGATCGAGAAGGATCTCTTCTATGATACCTCTGTGGAGGATTTTGACGCCGGATCGATCGTTACCGGAGCTCTGCTGAAAGGCCAGTTTGATAGCTTCTTTGCTGATTCACTGCGCGCTCAGAACGATCCGGGCTTTGTGGCTCAATCTCCCCAGATGCAGATGGTGCTCTTTGGCGATAAAGAACTGGTGATCGATACTGACAGAGAGATTTACATCGATCGCAATTACATTATCCTCAATGCATTGGACTTCTTGTCCGATCGGGAGGATATGATCCGGATCCGATCCCGCCTTTTGGGTACATCTTCGCTCAGTGTACCGCGCTTTATGCAGAAATTGGGCATCAATTGGGGTGATATGGCCAAGATTGAAAGTAACATTAAGACGGCCGCCAAGACCGTGGCTATCGCCTTGCCCGCCTTGATCCTGATACTAGTGGGGATCATCAGGGCCTTGCGGCGCAAGTATCGAGTGAGGTTCATGTATGAATAAGCGTCTCATCTATTCCGCTGTCATCCTGCTGGTCTTGCTGCTCGGCTATTATGTTTTGAGGCTTCGGGCTCCAGAAGAAAGGACACGTCGCGTCTTTGACCTAGATGCTGCCAAAGTGGACAAGATAGAGGTCTGGAATGCCACCGACAGCGTGGAAGTGATCCTCAAAGACGGGAAATGGATCCTCCCCAAGCCCTTTGTATGGGATGCTGATTCCACGCGCGTAGAGAGATTCTTTACCGAAGTGCTGGCAGCAGAATACCCCATTACTCCGATGAGCAGGGAAGGCGATGCCAGAAAGACCTACCTCCTGGATGACGAAAATACGCTGCATGTCCGCGTGAGTGCGGGAACCAGGAGTGCCCATGTGCTCTTTAGCAATCTGGGTAATGCCTGGGACTACTTTTGTTTCGAGAATGGCAGCGAGGTCTATCAGGTAAAGCGCAAAGTGGTACAACATTTCGGACCCGATTTTGCCATCTGGCGCAATCCCTTGATCCTGCAATACTTTGAAGAAGATCTGCGCAGCGTACGCTCCCGTCACACCAATGGTGAGTTTACCCTCACGCGGGACGGATCGCAATGGACTTTTACCAGCCCTGAAGAAAGCTTTGTGGTGCCGTTCGACAATTTTGCCCTGGTCAAGATCATCAGCGTACTGCAAAACATGCGCACGGGCGTCTTTGCCGATGGCAGATTGCCCCATCTGCGCGAGGCAATGAATAAGCCCGATTGCGAAGTGTGGATCACTGACGTACAGGGTAATACCAAAAAGCTCAGCTTTGCCAAGGTGGATAATGAACGCTTCATGCTGATGGTGGATGACGATCCCACCCTGCTCTATCAGGTTGTCTACGACACAGTGTATCGCTTTATCCGACCGGCAGACATCTTCAGGAGAATCATGGCATGAGCAGCATCACACTCACCAAAAGCCTGAGCCCGGAGCTCTACGCTCAGATCATGCAAGTCTGGCAGGCCACGGGGATCACCAATCCCGCCCGTGCGGACAGCCTGGAATCCATCCGGCACAATCTGGACAACACCGGCACTATGCTCTACTGCACGGAAGATGAGCGCGTAGTCGGGGCCGCTTGGGTAAATCACGATTTCCGCAGATTGTATATCCATCACATGGCGGTATTGCCGGAATATCAAAACCGGGGCATCGGCAAGGCTATGCTAAGGGAGGCTTTGGCTATTGCCAAGGCAACAGGATATCAGGCAAAACTGGAAGTACACCAGGATAATCCCGCCGCCAGGCACCTATACAGTTCGCTGGGCTTCAAGGATTTGGATGGCTATATCACCATGATCAAGCGGGAAGTGTGACTCCCGTAGTTAGCATCATCGGCGCCGGACTGGCGGGTTGTGAGGCTGCTCTGCAGCTTGCCGCACGCGGTTATCAGGTTCAGCTTTTCGAAATGCGCCCTCACACCCAGACCCCCGCGCATCAAACTGCGTTACCGGCAGAATTGGTCTGTAGCAATAGCTTCAAATCCATCCGTCTGGACACGGGAGCAGGATTGTTAAAAGCCGAAATGAGGCTGCTTGGTTCGCGACTGTTAGAGATTGCCGATAGCTGCGCTGTGCCCGCGGGTCACGCTCTGGCGGTTGATCGGGAACTTTTTTCCCAAAGGGTCAATGCAGCCCTGGAAGCCACGCCTGGGATCACCCTGATCCGCGAAGAGCTCCGCCATATACCAGCCGGGAAGGTGATCATCGCCACCGGTCCCCTCACCTCGGATGCCATGATGCAAGCAATGCAGGATCTGCTGGGTTCACATCAGCTCTTCTTCTTTGATGCCATCGCTCCAATTGTGGATGCGGATAGCATCGATTATGACATCGTGTACGCTAAAGCCCGCTACGACAAGGGTGAGCCTGATTATCTGAATTGCGCCTTTGACCGGGAGCAGTATTATCAGTTTGTAGATGCTCTGGTGAGCGCGGAAAAGCATGAAGCGCATGAATTTGAGAATGCCTTCTTTAGTGGGGATAAATTCAGTTTCTATGAAAACTGCATGCCGATCGAGGAATTGGCCCGCCGGGGCAAGGACACTCTGCGCCATGGTGTGATGCGCCCCATGGGTCTGGAGCTTCCGCTCACCGGTAAGAAAGCCTTCGCTGTGTTGCAACTGCGCGCGGAAAACGCCCATCGCACTGCCTTCAATCTCGTAGGCTGCCAGACCATGTTGCGTTACCCCGAGCAGAAGCGGGTTTTTCGTTTGATCCCCGGTCTGGAGCATGCTAGCTTCCTGCGCTACGGCTCCATCCATCGCAATGCCTATCTGAACAGTCCGGAGCTGTTGAAACACAATCTTGAGCTGATACAGCGCCCGGAAGCCTGGATTGCCGGTCAGCTCAGCGGCGTGGAGGGTTATGTGGAGTGCATCGCCTCGGGTTTACTTTGTGCCAGACTGCTGGCGGAAAATCTGCCCCTGCTTCCCGAAGAAACCATCCTGGGTCAGCTCTGGCGCAGACTTATCACGATCCCGGACAAGCGCGGATTTCAGCCTGTGAACGCCAATTTTGGCCTCTTGCCGCCTCTAAACCCCGAACCAAGAGATAAGAAGCTAAAGAAAGAGCAGCTTAGCGAGCGATCCATCACTGCTTTAAAAAACTTTCTTGACGCCACTAGTTGAATCCCGGATAAAGGTATCCGGGATAGGATTGTTCCCCAGCCTGATAAAACAACAGAGGAGTTACAATGAATGGATTAATTTCAGCCTGTGGCATCGATTGCCACTCTTGCGAATGTCGGGAAGCTTACCTGGCGGGTGATGAAGCCCGCAAGGCCGATATCGCCATCCGCTGGTCCAAGAACTACAACAGCGAGTTTACTGCCAATGACATCAAATGTGAGGGCTGCATGGAGGGGTCGATTCATTTCTCCTGGTGCAATATGTGCCCCATCCGCGCCTGCGTGGAGGCCAAAGGCTTTACTTCCTGCGCTCCCTGCCCCGATTTCCCCTGCGAACACAATAAATGGCTCTATGAACAGGTTCCCGCCGCCAAAGCAGCCATTAAAGCACATCGATAGGAATGAATCATGAGATCACTAAGCTTGCTTTTATGTGTTTTCCTGCTGATACCGGGGCTGCTTTCCGCCCGCATTTTCGCCCGCTGGCACACCTCCATGGGTTCCTTTACTGCCGAGCTTTACGATGAAATAGTGCCCATCACAGCGCACAACTTTCGCGATCTGGCCAATGCCGGATTTTATAACAACCTCATATTTCACAGAGTGATCGAAGGCTTCGTGATTCAGGATGGCTGTCCATACGGCACCGGCACCGGCGGTCCTGGCTACACCATCCCCGACGAGTACAGTCCTCTTTTGAACCACAATGAGGCGGGCATTCTGTCGATGGCGAGAACCTCCGCCCCAAACAGCGCCGGCAGCCAGTACTTTTTTACTCTGGCACCCACACCTCATTTGAATGGCAATTGCGCAGTATTTGGCAAATGCATCGAAGGCCTGGAGTATATTCTGGGCATCGGATCTGTACTGACTGGCGCGAATGACCGTCCCATCATCCCGGTCGATATCTATCAGGTACGCATGCTTGATCTCACCATTGGGCAGATCTATCCTCCGGAAGATGAAGTAATAGTGCTGGATTCGGCCACTCCTCAGATGTTCGTCTGCGAAGCCTATACTCAGTCTGCGGAGCTTAGCTATACCTGGTATGTGGATGATGAACTCCAGAGCGAGACTTCTTTTCTCTTCGAAACCACTTTCCCCTCTGCGGGAGATCACTCCGTGCGTTGCCATATCGCTTCCTCCGACAGCATCGCGCAGGATGTACACTGGTCGGTGCAGAGCAGTACATCAGCCAGCGATGCCACCCTCCCCCCAGTGATTACTCTGAATAGCTCTCCCAATCCCTTTCATCAGCAAGTGGATGTAGCCTATAGCATAAAGGAAACTGCGGATCTAGAGCTAACCGTGTACAACCAGCGCGGTCAGGCTGTGCGTACCATAGCTCTGGGCTCAAAAGGCGCCGGAAACTGGCTTTACACCTGGGATGGCCTGGATGATAATGGCAATCAAAGCCCCGCGGGAAGATATCTTCTGATGATTAAAGGCGGAAACCACAAGGCATATCGCAAAGTCCTCAAACTCTGATCCCCTTTTTGATAATCACAAAGAAAACCCGCGGTGTGTAGCCGCGGGTTTTTATATCCTTGGGGAGCAACCTATTTCATCAGCATCATCTTGCGGGTTTCGCTGTGACCGGTGGTGGTCAGGCGATAGAAATATACGCCGCTGGTAACGGCAGATCCGCTATTATCGGTGCCGTTCCAGATCATGCTGTTTCTGCCAAAGGCGGCAGTTCCGTCAAACAGAGTCTTTACCAATTGCCCTTTAACGTTATAGACTTCCAGCTTTGCAGCATCTGTTTTTGGCATATCAAAGCTGATAGTGGTCTCCGGATTGAAGGGATTGGGATAGTTCGGATTCAACAATCTGTTCACCACTGGGGCGCTATCATCCTCACTACTTGTTGATCCGCCGATCATTAGCTCCATAAACATCACCTGACCGCCGTCATTGGTAGGGTGAGCGGGTGGGCTCTGGGCATTGGCACCCCAGGTATAGTCATTGTAAAACAGCATCCCGATCTTACCAACTTTGTGGCCATTCTCCATGCCCACGTAGATCATCTTGTCTGCGGGATACACCCACATGG
>JAEWNJ010000067.1 GCA_023392795.1 Candidatus Cloacimonadota bacterium | reverse complement strand
CTTCCGTACTCTGCAGTTGCCAGCGCCACAGATTCAGAATACTCATCCCCAGGCTGCGCCCTTTGGCCCCCTGGGCAATCACGATGGCGGGTGAATTCTGCGGATTATTCATGGTAGCAAGCACTTCGGCATTCTTCGTGGGGGTCACATAGTAATAATCCATCGGGGGCAGCTTTGCGGCATCTTTGATCAAGTCGCTGAGCATCTGATACTTCGTTGCTGCGTTGAGGGTGGTCACAAAGCCCTGATAAGGATTCAGTATGTTTGATCTCGTAATGGGGAGTATATCCGCCAGTTCCGCCAGAGGAAGACCCTGATACAATATCCCCGCACCGCGGTTTACCGCGTTTTTGAGGTAGGCGAGGGTCGCTGCATCGGGACGCAATTTGCCATTATTGATCATCACAATCACCGCGGGGAGGGTAGCAGATTCCACTGTGGCAGGCTTTTCTCCCTGAAACAGCTTTCCATCCTTGATCTGATAGGCTTTGCTGTCCCAGCGGGGATTGCTGGCGATGGCGTCGATAATGAACTTGTTGTCCCAGGCCGGGGAATCCGAAAAGACCATGATGTGTTCTTTTTCTGCCAGCACTTCTATCGCTCCGGGGAGCTCGTTATTCCCCAGACGTTGTTCCTTATCCAGCGGCTGTATCTCCACCCTGTAGTTAAAGAAACCTACATTGGTGAAGCGATGTGTGAAATCCACGGCAATCTCTGTATCGGGTTCCAGATTCACGTTCTGAGCTGCCACCCGGCTTTGCCCGATGTAGAGGTTCAGGGTGGCAGGGCCGCTGTAGTTGCTGGCCTTCACGCGAGCTCTGAAAACCGTGGGTTCGTTGCGATAGGCATAGCGGTTGGCATCGATGGCAGAAACCTCCAGATCTGGTATGCTCTGCGCACTGGAGTCGGCCAAGGTATGGACGGGAATGCCCAAACGGTTGATGATGCCGAGCTCTTCGTCCCTCAGCCAGCCATCGCTGGCCAGCACGATCGCTGCCACCTCATCCAGCCTCTCTTTCGCGCTCAGATCCTCAAAGGTCTTGGCCAGCAGGCTGTTATCTTTCGCTCCCTGCAAGCCATCAGCGAATGTGTAATCCCTCACATCATAGCCCGCATCACGATACTTCTCCCGCAGTGGTTTGGCGATTCCTTCCAGGAATGCCCCTTTTGCCCCGCCCCGAAACTCCAGATCCATGGATGCGGAGTTATCGGTCAGAAAAAGCACTTTCGGAGCGATGCGGCGTTGGCGCTGAAAGTGCAGAATGGGGCTGATTATGAGCAGGACGAGGATGTATAGCATCAAAGACCGCAGACTCACCAAAAGGATCCGGCGGTTCTTGCTGATCTCCGGCTGCGGATGCAGGTAGTAGTACAGCGCCAGGAGGACGGGAAAGACGAGCGCGATAAGGTATTGCATCAGAAGCGAAGTCTCAATGAAGTAGCCAGGGATACGCCCTTGGATTTATACCCTGGGAATATGCTGTTGTAGCTCTGAACTGCAATGCCAAACTCAGTCACCCGGCTACGCAATCCGATGGAATACGAGGCCTTCAAGGGTATTTTACTATTGGGAAACGAAAGTCCGAAACTCACTGGCATGAAAGACCAGGGATGAGCTTCAGCAGCCATGGACAGCCTTCCAGTGTCGCTGGTAACGGCAGATTCCTTGAAGCCCTGCACCCAATCCGCAGAGACATCCACCGGCCCCAGGTCATACTTGGAGGCCAGACGAAGCTCCATGGGCAAGGATGTGCCATAAGGATCAATCTCGATGGTTTCTTCGTCCTGCGTGTAGAAATCGTCATTGATGCCGGCAACAAATACGCTATCGATCGCCACGGAGAAGTGCCGCTCTTCATTGGAGCCTTTCCAGAGGATATTGCCTCCGATATTGTCCAGAGAGAGACCAGCCTCCCATTGGGGCATGATCTGGCTGTACATTGAGAGCATTCCTTTGAAGCCGAAACCGTAGGTGGACGATCTGATAATCGTATTCTGGCGGGCGTTTATTCCGCTTTCGGCGTCGGTGCTAAATTCAGCTATAAACTGTTTGGTCTCCAGGTTCGCCATCCCGATGAGAGCGCTAAGCGAACCGCCCACTTTGATCACAGGGATCCCTGCGGGCATGAAGGGAAGATTGTAGCCCCCCATCCCGTAGGTGACATCGGTGTAGGCCATGCCGGAGACGTTGTTTGAGTTCCTGGTAAAGCGGTAATGATCTTCGGTGTTGCCATAGAGGGCAAGACGCAAGATATCCTCCTGCGCTTTGGCTTTGGCAAAGACCCTGGAGGAGATGGACAAGGCCGCATTTGACATGGTGTAGCCATAGATGCTGATGCTGGCCTCCCCGTTGACTGCCAGCTTGCCTTTCACATCCCTGAGCAGGCGTTCCTTATCGGCCGAAAAGAGAGTATCCCGCGAGACAAAGTAGTTGTAAGTATCCAGATCCAGCGCGTTGTTTGATATGGCAACGGCACTGTTTACCCCAGGCAACCAATACTCGGTTCTTTCACCCTTTTGCAGGCGGGCGGGATTCCAATAATTCGCCTCCACTCCAGTGGCGCGGAGCATGTAGCTATCGGCATAAAAGATCGATTTGGCAGACGGCATGGCGGCAATGGACACCGTGAGGCTCAGGACTGTGAGCACTAAAATTAGCTTTCTCATTCCTCTTCCTCCACTCTGATCTTGGCGGCGATACTACCCCTGATGGCGATGTAATCGTCGGTTCCTCCATGGATCTCCACGTTCGTGGCGGATTCTTCCAGGCTGAACTTCCATTTCAGATAGACCTGTGCTTCGCTAAAGAGCTGCATCTCATCGTAGGACAGCGATAAACCCTCCAATTCCTGCCAATCGGAGTCTAGATTGGCGGAACTGATGTTTACGCTCTTCATAAACCGGTAAGTATCGGGGTCATTGGTATTCAGATTCGCACTTGTTCCGAAATATGCATAAACCGTTGCTCCGATAGGCAGACGGTTCTTCGCGCTCAGCTGCAGGGACGCTTCCCTCACATTGCGTTTGATGCGATCGCGGTTTTCCTGGCTGATTTCGATTACGCGTACGCTATCCACTTCCATGGGATTGGCATGCGGAGTGAAGATGAAGGGTGCACTGATGGTGTACTGGGCTATGATATCGTCACTCGCAGCTATACTACCGATGCCGGAAGCGCTATCGATGATAAAGCCTGCGTCCACCACCTCGATGTGTGTGGGCATTATCTGCAGCAGCGAGGAAATGTTATCGTGCAGCACCAGGGTTGCCGTACCGGGTGTATTGCCGTTAGCGGCGGGGATCCGGTAGTTATTGCCATTATCGTCTTTGATCGGCACTCTCCGGATTTGATCATTGCGACGGGCCTCAAAGACCCCCACAAACTCCACTTCAAAGCCCACATCATTCGTGATATTCACCACCAGGTTCGCTTCGCTGAGGGTGATGGCCTGATCCAGATCGTAAGGATAGTCGATATTCATCTCCACCGATGGATCCTCGGCGATCATCTCCAGATGGTTGATTTTGCCTTGAAACATGTCAAACTCAATCTCATCATTGAGCTGCAAGCCAAATTCTGCCACTGGGGTTCCCTGAGCAAGGCTGGATACGCAAGACAGGGTTATATGCAGCGAATCCAGCGTGTTGCTGCTGTTTATCGTACCCAGAGAGTAGTTCGTGAGATCCATTACCACTTCACCGGTAGTGGTATATTCCATCACCAGCGGGTTACCAGCGCTATCCTTGAAATCATGCAGAGTTACATTGATGGATTCCACATTGGGATTCACGCTGCTAAACTGATAACGGAGGATGCCATTGCTGATCCTGCCATAGCTGATATCCACATTGTCGTTAGTATCGAGCAGGGGAACCGAAATGGTACCTTGTACCCCGCTCAGCATGGGGATACCACTGATGTCAATCCCAGGATTCATGCTTACTGACATCATGTTCGGAGTGCCTAGCTCACCGCTGGAAACCAGATGCATCAGGTCTCCATCATCGGTGATGATGTTTACACTATCCACCAGATCAGACACATAGAATAGATCGTTGATCAGTGGCACATGCAGATCCACGTCCCATACGGGAACATTAAAATCTTTGATCTCGCACGCGCCAAGCAGGAGCATCAAAAACAATGATACTGGTAACAGGTACTTCATACAAACCTCCTTATAGAGTCTCTCTTAAGAGATGGTACCGCACTTTTCATCCAGGCAATTCCCCATCCTGATCTCTTCCAGAAAGCGGCAACCATGAGCCCGAAGCAATTGCAACTGCTTGGGATCGAGATTGGCTTTGGGCTGTGTATTTCGGCGGATTTCCCTGATCAGGATCTCCTGCTTCACCAATTCGCCAAAAGCGGGATGATAGGGACCGCAAAGCACCTCACTATCAGCGATGTTTGAGGGTATGCCGTATTTGATTATTTTGATGCCCGTACCCCGGCAAAGCTCGGCGTAATCGGCACAAATCCGGATCGCTTCCTTCAGGCTAAGTGCTGTGTATCTTCCCGATTGGTACTCCATAGCCAATGGTGTATCTTTTATCACCACAAGAGGGTACAGCCTTAGATAATCCGGCTTGATCATCAGGAGAGTCTGCTGGTTTTGGGTAGTGGTACTGGCATTGCTGCCGGGTAAGCCCGGCATTAATTGTATCCCCAGACGGAAGCCATGTTCGCGGATCTTTTGGCAGGCAAGCCTGGCTTGTTCGCTGCTATAGCCTCTTCCTGATGCTTCCAGCACGGCATCGTGCCAATCCTGAATACCCAGTTCTATCGTCCGTACCCGGTGCCGTGCGCAGTGCTCTAAAATGTCGTCAGAGATAAAGAGCGGATGAGTGGATATGCGAAAGGAGCTATGTTCGTCCAGCTCCTTGCCAATCTTGCCCAGGATGAGTTCCCGTTCTGCTTCACTGAAGGCCGTAAAACTACCTCCATAGAAGGCTACTTCTTTGTTCCGGGCGGGATTTCGCCGGATAAAAGCCCTCACCTCGTCCCGCGCAGCTTCGAGGTCGAAGGCTCCTGCGCCGCTAATCTTGCTCTGATCGCAGTACACACAGCGGCCTGGACAGCCTTGCATGGGAATAAACAGAGGATAGATCAGGCTTTTATCCGGCTTCATTATTTATTCTTTAGTGATCTTCATCGGCCGCGCGATGTAGGAAGTATGCAGCAGTTTCCTGGCTTTCTCGCTATTCGGCGCACCCAGATACTCTTTGTATAGATTTTGGATCGAGGGGTTGTTGTGCGATTCCCGACGTTCGCAGCCTTCATCCTCTTTGTAGAGGCCTTTGGCGCGCGCCAGCCGGATACGGTTTGTGGAACGGTAAGGCTGTCCGCCTCCGCCCACACAGCCGCCGGGGCAAGCCATCACTTCCACAAAGTGATAAGGGGGTTCTTTGCCGGCCTGTTTGGCACTGCGGATTTCGTTCATCAGCTTGGACACATTTCCCAATCCCGATGCCACGCCGATGCGGATTTCTTTGCCCAAAAGCTCGATCTTGCCTTTCTTGATGCCTTTGGCGCCACGCACAAAATCAATCTTCGGATCAGGCAATTCACTGCCTGTGGCAAGGAAGTATGCCGTTCTCAATGCTGCTTCCATCACACCGCCCGTGGCTCCGAAGATGGTGCCCGCGCCGGTGTATTCGCCCAGGGGATTATCTGCCACGCCATCTTCCAGGTGAGCCAGATCGATGCCCCTGGTTTTCAGCATACGGGCCAGTTCACGGGTGGTAATGGTCAGATCCACATC
>JAEWNJ010000061.1 GCA_023392795.1 Candidatus Cloacimonadota bacterium | reverse complement strand
TTAAAGCTTTTGCGAGCAGTGTGACCGAAGAATTGCAGGAACCGGTCAGCGGTTTGGGTATCGCACCGGAAGATTATCCCCTGCTGCTGATTGATCGTGCAGCGATAGCCATCTATCTCGATTATGAAAGAATCAATCATAGGGATAATGATGGCTTTGGGAGTAAGGTAAATACTGATTGCTTCACCGCCAAATTACCGATGAACCTGGGCCGCTACTACGGTCTGGATCTGGCATACAAGTATCAGAAAGATGACTCCGATGATAGGAATGTAAATACCGATTTAGATCTGACCATGCGCCCGGTGGCGATCTCAACCGGAGGATTCAACCTTTCCCTCATTGCAAACGGCAGCTTCACCAGGTACGATGATAGATACAATGATCCCAGGGATTATTATTACCTGAACGTAGGCGGAATTGCGTCCCTGAATGTGAAAAACCACCTTGGCCTCTATGCCCGCTACTTGAATAATAACGATTGGGATCTGGAGAATGATGCCAGCGACATTGAGAACAAAGACTTTTCGGTTGACGCGGGGATCGTGCTGAGATACTAAAGTAGCCCTGATCTCAGATAGTAGCCCGAAAAGACTATACCGACAGATTGTCCATTTCCATGGTCACAGAGCTTGCGTAGCAGGGCATTAATGCACCAGGCGGCATCCTCGCTATGCAGATGCCTGTTTCATCTTTTTGTTACCTGAAGCGCTGAGTACGCGGTAGATTGAGAAAGCCGATAAACGCATTGACAAAATCAGGCCACTTGGAGATAATGATTTTTTGGCTTTGTTTGAGCCTCAGGGAGACAAGATAATGAATATTATAAATCAGAAAACAGGCTGGATAGAGGTGATTTGCGGCTCCATGTTCAGCGGCAAAACCGAGGAACTGATCCGCAGGATTCGCCGTGCGGAGTACGCCAAACAGAAGGTATTGGTATTCAAACCGGCCATCGACGATCGCTACGATGCCAATAACATCGTATCCCATTCTCAGATGCAAGCGCCTTCGATCCCCATCAATCAGGCTTCAGAAATCTACAGCTATCTGCAGGATGACACTCAGATCGTTGCCATCGATGAAGCGCAGTTTTTCGATGAATCCATCGTAGGCATCTGCAATGATCTGGCGGATCAGGGCTACCGGGTGATAGTCGCCGGCCTGGATCAGGACTACAAGGGTGAGCCCTTTGGCAGCATGCCTCAGCTTCTGGCCATTGCTGAATACGTTACCAAAAACCTGGCGATCTGCATGATCTGCGGAAATCCGGCAAATCGGACACAACGTACGGTACACAAGGGTGAGCAGATTTTGGTGGGATCCACCGATGCCTACGAAGCCCGCTGCCGCAATTGTCACGAGGTGCTGGACTAAATGTATTCTCCCAGTTATCTGATCATCAAGACTCTGATCAACGCGCTGAACATCTATAACATCCTGATCTTCGCCCGGGTGATACTATCCTGGATCATTCAGGATCCCTACAATCCCATTTATCGCTTTTTACACAGCATCACCGAGCCTGTCCTGGGTCCCCTGCGCCGGATCATTCCTTCCGGCATGCTTGATTTTTCACCCATAGTGGCTTATTTTCTGGTCAGGATCCTGGCCGGTATTTTGCAAAGTTTATTATAGGAGAGGAGGAATAGCTCAATGCCGTTATTTCCTTTAGATATCAGACATCAAGAGTTTTCGTCCCAGATGTTTGGCTACAGCAAAAAAGAGGTACGCGCCTTTTTGGAACAGGTGGCCGGCGATCTGGAAGACATTCTGGCAAAACAAGAACGCGAGCTTGCCCGCAGAGAACAGATGCAGTATGAAGTGAAGCAGGAAGCGGTTAGTGCATCCTCGGCTGTGGAAGACTTGAAGCGTCGTGAGGAGTTGATCAGCCGCACTCTGGTTTTCGCCGAAAAGACCAAAGCAGACATCATCGCCAATGCCCGAAAGGAAGCTGAAAACATCATCCATGAAGCGGAACTGAAGGCCAAGCGAGCCATCAATGAAGCCAAACAGCATCTTAGCGTATTGGAACATCAGTACCTGGCCATCAAAGAGCAAAAACGCCAGTTCCTCATGCAATTCAGGGTGGAGCTGCAAAGCTTCCAGGATCGCATCAGCAAGGATCCCCTGCTTAGCAAAGACACCGAACAGCTGATGGATGGCGAGTTTAAACAGATAAAGGAAGAAATCGTACAGCGTCAGGAAGGCAATCAGTGAGTTATCGGGATACCGCAAAGTGGCTCTCTGACATGCTCCCCGGGAAGATCGATACTGCCATAATCCTCGGCACCGGGCTCAGCGATATGGCGGAGGCTTTCACTCAGCTCGAAGTAGTCCCCTATTCTGATATTCCTGGTTTTGTCCAAAGCACGGCGCCATCTCACAAAGGTAATCTGATTCTCGCCGAGGTGGCGGGAAGGACTGTACTCTTTTTACAGGGTCGGTTTCACTATTATGAGGGGCATAGCATCGCCCAGGTGATATTTCCCACGCGGGTCCTGGCTGCTATGGGTGTGAAAACACTGATCGTTACCAATGCCGCGGGGAGTTTACGCAAAGCAATGCCTCCCGGCAGCATAGTGCAAATCACGGATCATATAAACTTCATGGGGATCAATCCCCTGGTGGGTGCCAATGATGACTCCCTGGGTGAGCGCTTTCCCTCCATGAACCAGCTTTATGATCCCGAGTACGGGGCCAGATGTGACGCCATTGCTGCCCGTCATGGGATTCAGACTCATAAAGGGATCTATATCGGAGTAAGTGGCCCCAGCCTGGAAACAAGGGCGGAATGTGCCGCATTTGCTACTTGGGGCGCCGATCTGGTGGGGATGTCCACAGTTCCGGAAGTTATTGCCGCGCGTCATGCCGGGATCAGGGTATTGGCATATTCCATTGTGACGAATTATAGCAATCTCTTCCATGAAGAAGCTCATTCTCAGGAAGAGATCCGCCATCATGCCGGCATTGCGGGACGCCAGCTACAGACCATTATCAGCGATTTCATTGGCACGTTGTGACTTTTTTATTGACAGCAGAAGCCATTTGGAATTGGGTGAGATACCTTAAGAATCAAGTGTCCAGACGAGGAGAATGACATGGCTATCAAGAAGCTATCGGCCGAGCGACTGAAGTACTTTGAGGAACTTATCCGTAAGGAGCTTACGGAAAGCATGGCCTATATCGAAGGTATAAATAAAGAACAAAGCGTAGGCGCTCGCGAGAGCAGCGGAGACCTTTCTTCATACGCTTATCATCAGGCGGATCAGGGTTCCGATACCAATCTGATGGAACACACTGTGATGATGATGGAGAGTGAACGCGAGAAGATCCGGCTCCTCAATGATGCCATGCGCCGCATTCAAGACGGCACCTTTGGCATGTGTGAGATGTGTGGGGATCTGATCTCTGATAGTCGCCTGGAAATCCTTCCTTACGCCACTCTTTGCATTGATTGCAAGGAAAAGATGGAAGAGAAAAAGCGTAAACAGAGACGATGAGGGACGTTGTGACCAAGCTAAACAAGGCCCCGGCCTACCTGCTGATGATGATCATCCTCTTTGCGGATCAGCTCACAAAAGTGCTGGTGCGCGTGAATATGGATATGTATCACAGCATCCCCGTGCTGGATAAAATCTTTGGCCATACCTTTATGCTGACTCATGTATACAATACCGGCGCGGCTTTCAGCATCGGTTTTTCCAGCGATCTGGTGAACCGGATATTCTTCATTATCACCACTATAATCGCGCTGGCAGTAATCATCTACTTGCTCTATCAAAGCACGCACCGCATTCAAGTGATCGCTTTTGGTCTGGTGATGGGCGGTGCCTGGGGGAATCTGATTGATCGTGTCCTGTATGGCGGGGTAACCGATTTTATAAATGTGGATTTCCCGGATTTCATCATGGAGCGCTTCCCGATCTTCAATATCGCCGATAGTGCCATATTTATCGCCGTGACTTTACTCATTATAGACATGCTTTTTGTCAAAGATGCTCCCCCCGCCGTCGCAGCGGATGAGGAGCAAGAGCTTAGCCCGATTCAAACCGAGGAGATATAAATGAGAGGTATCATTTTAACCATTCTTGCCCTAAGTTTATCCATTGGCCTGATGGCACAGACTTTGAGCTGCAAGGACGTTCAACAGACCACGAATCCCAATGGTGATTCCATCTATAAAGACCAGGTAATAACCGTTCAGGGCATCGTTACTGGCGTAAAAAGCGGCACGGGCTTCTTCATCGGTGATGAAGAGGGTGGCGAGTGGAGCGGTCTCTACATCTTCCATGGCAACACCAGCAACAACGTGGCGGTTGGAGATCTTGTGGTACTTACCGGGCTCCTGGTGGAATTCTATAACATGACCGAACTTACCCAGGTGAGCTCCTACAGCATTATCAGCAGCAACAACGCGGTGCCCATCACTACGCTTACTACATCACAGCTCCCCTTTGGTGCGGCTACATCCGAAGTCTACGAGGGAGTCATGGTTCGATTTAACGATGTACAGATAAAATCTACCATCGATGGCTATGGTCAGTTTAAGGTGGCTGATAGCAGCGGTGTACAGGCCATGATCGACGATGTGTTCTACGCTCAGCAGGCCTCTCAGATCGTGGTAGACCAATGGTGGTACCAGATCCAGGGTATAGTGGATTATCACTCTGCTGCCGGTTACAAAGTATCCCCCCGCAGCCCCGCTGACATGATCAAAACTGATAGTATCACCAATTCACAGATCAGGATTGGGTCTGCCCCCAACGCCACCATCGGACAGATCAGCACCGTGGATGTATATACCACCAAGCTGAATGCAAGCTGGGGTGTGCGTGAATACAGCATGACCATCAATATCGATCCCACTATGGTGATTTACCAGGGATATGACATTGAAGGAACCCTTACCACCGCCAATCCCACCATCAATGTATCCTCTGCCGGCGATCAGATCAGCATCCAATACGGATCTCAGGAAGGTTTGGTAGCTCCCGGAGAGGCCACCTTGATAAAGCTGAAGTTTGAACCCTTGAACTTCGGTGACATCACGATTGATCTTACTGAGTTTATGTACGATGATACTCCCATCACGTCCCTTGGAGATGGCAGGATTCAAGTGAGAATAGCCAAGAACATCGCCTATCTGAATATCAGTCGCGATGGCAGCGGTAAGAACACCTTTGATCCCTCGATGAACGAGAAGATCAAGATCGAGTTTGGCACCAAGACCGGCTTCCTTGCCCGCGCTTTGGTTCGCATCTATGACGCTCAGGGACGCCTTGTCGCTACTCCCGTGCACCAGAACTTCACCAGTTCCACCGGCATCGAGAGCTATTTATGGGATGGCAGGGACAGCAACATGGATCGGGTAAAACCGGGTCTTTA
>JAEWNJ010000035.1 GCA_023392795.1 Candidatus Cloacimonadota bacterium | reverse complement strand
ACCTTGATCACGCGATAAGCGCGATTGCCGTCGCACACACTGCGGGTGCCCAGATTGTAAGGCTGACTGTATATGGAGCCTTCATTGCGATGGGTATGCCCCCATAGCGCAATATCCGCTCCCATCTCGCCCAGATCAAATTCCTCTTCAAAGTCATAGTGATAAAACAGCGCTTTGGTGGGCGGATCGGTCGCCAATTCCAGATTCAGCCACTGCCACTGCGAGGGGATCAATCCGTTGTTGCCATAGATGTTGTAGCGCCAGTCGTCATAATTGATATAGGTTTCCAGGCCGATATAGTGGACATCGCCGTAACGGAAGCTGTAGTCCTGAGTGTAGCTATCGATCGGGCTATTTGTAGTATTCAGCCAGGGCCAGCCAAAATAGCGCCACCAATTTCGCCGCGACGAGCCCTGCGGACCGGGAGTTTGATTCCATCCCCCCAGATCGTGATTTCCCGCCAGGGTATAGACCGGCACTTCGATCAGGGATAGCAACCGCTGCGTCCAACCATACCAATATTGCCCCGCCAGGCCTTCCAATTCGCCCTCGTTCACCAGATCACCGGTGAGCAGTACAAATTCCGGACGGATCAGATTGATATCGTAGATCACTTCCCGAAAGTCGATTACGGAAGTGGAATCTACGCCATAGCCGGCATTGGGATAGTAAACCCGATTGGGCAGATGCAGATCGGTGATATGCACAAAGTAATAGCTGCTCTTGCGGCTGGGGATCACCTGCACGGCGTTTTGGGTGACGTCATAGATCCCGCCTGACGCGGTGAGTTCCAGATCATACAGCTCATAGACCGCCACATTGGGCAGCACGGCTTGCAGGGTCCAGAGGCCAAACTGCGCATCGTAAAGCGGCGCGAAGATCTGCAGGGGAACGCGTTTGTGCCCGTGCAGCAGAGCTCCTGCCCACAGTGTGGTATTTTGGGGTGCTTTCGCGGTAATGACCAGGGTTTCGCCCGGGATCAGGATTTCCGGCACATTGAGAATGGGCTGCATGATCACACTCAGGGTATCGCCCGGAGCGTTCCATGCCGATTGCGCGTTCAGGGACAGGGCAAAGGCCATGAACAGGATGATCAATAGGGGATGCTTTTTCAAAGGCTATCCACGATTTGCTTCACGTTATTGATCGGGATGGCAAAGCCCACTCCGCTGTTGCTCTTGCTCTCGGAGAAGATGAAGGTATTGATTCCGATCACTTCGCCTTTGATATTCACCAGAGGTCCCCCGCTATTGCCGGGGTTGATGGCAGCGTCGGTCTGGATCATATTGCGAAACTCCTGATTGTCTTCCCTCACGCTAAAGTTGCGTCCCAAAGCGGAGATCACCCCCACGGTGACGCTGGGCTTGGAATCGTTCATCAGCATACCATAGGGATTACCCACGGCGATGCTCCATTCCCCGATGATCAGCTCATCAGAATTTCCTAGCTTCGCGTACGGCAGATTATTGCCTTGAATGCGCAGCCTGGCTACGTCGTGCACGGCATCAATGCCGATCAGTTCTGCTGCAAACTCTCTTTTATCTGGCAACACCACCTTGATTTCGCTGGCACCGTTTACCACATGGGCATTGGTAATGATGTATCCTTCGGGATCGTAAATCACGCCGCTGCCGATGGATTGGATTTCTTGACGCTGTGGCGCGACATCAAAGAAATCAAAGAAACCAAAGCCAAAGGGCAATTGCCGGATTCCCCGCACATAGCGGATTTGCGTAACGTTTACGCTCACCACCGCAGGCTCCACCGCGTTCACAGCTTCAGTAATGGCGTTCGAACCCAGACCAGCACCGGCGGTAGATGGTTTAAACATCGTGCTTTCCGGCTTGGCAGACACCTGAAAGTGATTGATCAGCGCCAGGGTGATACCGGCATTGATGATGATGATCACCAAGGCCAAAATGAGGATATGATTAGCTCTCATAAGGTATACAAAGTCCTTTTATTGAAACTTCTTGATGGCAAATTCGATGGTATTTGTACTTACCGTGGTCTCAAAGCAGGGGCCCTTGGGACGTTCATTGAGCACTGCATAAATGGGATAAATCCAGGCATCGCGTGCGCCTTCGATCAGATCGCGGTGGCACGCCACTGCCACGATCACATCGGGATTGATGTCGGATATCAATTTGCGTGCCAATGAACCACCCGTCGCCACCGCCGCCCGCACATTGTGTTTTTTTGCCAGTGCTTTGATATCGGCAATGTCGCAACGTCCGCAATCCTTGCAGGCATTGATATCGGAGGTGATGCGCACATCGCAATCGGATCGCTGCAGGCAATGCGGCAAAAGCAGGAGTATATTGCTGTGCGAGATCTTTTCTGCTGCTGCCAGAACGATCTCGTTGTTAAAGTTCAGAAAGCTCTCCTGCAGCTCCGCTTTCTTTTGGAACGTGAGCTTGCCCATCCATTTGGCCAGATAGTAAAACACGTGGTAGAGCATCCATTTGGCATAGATCGCCAAAGATTTGGGTCTTAGTTTGCGATGCGTACTCATCAGGTTTAGCATCCAGGATGAGACCATGATTACCAATATGGCAAAGATCACGATATAGAGAATCGTTTCATACAGCGAGAGCCCAAGCTCGAAATAGCTGCTCAGCACCACGCCAAAAAAGGCGACGAACAGGATAAAAAGACTGAGGCTGACCAGCATGGGAAACTTGATGATGGCAAGGTAGTATTCTTTCATAATGTTATCCTCTCCCCGGGCGTAAATCTCGCCCCCAGGGTGAAAGCCCAGGCATCCATGCGTTTCTTGCCGGCTGCCTGCACCTGACGGATGAGGATTTCACCATCACCAGTGGCAATGGTAAATCCTTCATTTTTGATGATTTGGCAGATGCTCCCCGGCTCTTGGTTACTGGTATCGACATACTGCTGAGCGCTGAGGATCTTGAGTTCTCTGCCTCGAAACATGGTGTAAGCCCCCGGCTCATAGGAATAAGCCCGGATTTGCCGCAAAAGAGACGAGGTAGTTCTGTTAAAATCCAGCTCCAGATCAGCTTTGGTGATCATCTGGCTATAGCTCGCAGCTTCGTCACTTTGTTCCCGTTCGGGCAGATCTGCTAATTCGGCAAGGAGCCGCGGCAAGAGCTGCGCAGCCTGATTGGCCAGTCGATCGTGCAGAGAGCTGTAGTTTTCGTTGTCGTGGATCGGCAATTCTTCCTGATACAGCAAAGGTCCCGCGTCCATCTTTTTCACCAAGCGAAAGATGCTGTTCCCGGTAATTCTCTCCCCCGCCAGCAATGCCGCACGGATGGGTGATGATCCCCGGTATTTTGGCAAGAGGGAAGGATGCAGATTGATGGCACCCAAAGGACACATTTGGCGCAATTTCTTACCCAGAAAAGCCCCATAGGAAGCGGTAACGATGATATCCGCGCCCACAGCCGCGATCCTGGCGAGGGATTCCTCATCGTTCACATCCTCGGGCGTAAAGATTTCCAGAGCCAAAAGCCTTGCAGAGGCTGCCAGAGGAGTATCCTCCGCCTGCAGCTTTCTGCCTTTGGGACGCGCCGGCTGCGAGATCACCAGAGGGATCTCATGTTCACGCGTTGCCACCAGTTCTTCCAGGATGGGGATGGCGTATTCACTGCTGCCGGCAAAGACGATTCTCATCAGTCTTCCGTGCGGATGTTTACTCCGTTCACGGCCTTTGCTTCCATCTCTTTGAGCTTGTGCATCAGGCGCAGCTTTGCCAGGGTGCCGATGCGATCGGTGAAGACCACGCCATTCAGGTGGTCATACTCGTGTTGAATCACCACCGCCTCATAGCCTTCCGCCGTTTCTTCCTTCTTTTCGCCAGTCGGACTGGTGTAGCGGTAACGGATCTTATTGGCGCGGTGAACTTTGGCATATAGATCGGGCAGGGAAATGCAGCCCTCTTCATACACCTGTTCTCCTTCCATCTCAATGATTTCGGGATTGATCATCACGATGGGTTTGCGCTCGGCATTTTCCTGAGCCCAGTAGGGATCGATCACAAAGATGCGTTTATCCGCGCCCACCTGATTGGCGGCCAGGCCCACGCCGTCGCGTTCGTACATGGTATGGGTGAGATCCTCCAGAAAAGTCTTCAGATCTGGATCCTTCAGATCGGCTTCCTTCAGCTTTTTCCGCAGGATTTCGTCACCTAAGATTCTGATGGGTAAGAGCTTGGGCATGAGTCTTATTTTTCCTCGCTCTTGGTGGTAAGAATGCTCACGATCGCGCTGCGCTGAAAATCCACCCGCACTTTATTGGTATCGTCGATCTCGATCACCACCACGTCTTTATCGGGTTTGATGCTGACCACACGGCCAAAGATCCCGCTGGAGGTAAGCACTTTGTCATTCACCTGGAGGCTATCCAACATCTTTTGCGCCTCTTTCTGACGCTTTTGCTGGGGGCGGATCATCAAAAAATACATGATGGCGAAGAGCGCCACGAAGAAGATCAGGGACGAGGACATGGAGCCGCCGCCGGTAGCCGGTGCAGCCGGAGCTGCCTGTAACAGTGTATATATCATTTTTTTCTCCTATAATCCAAAGAAACTTGGATAGATGCGTATTAAAATCTGAATCAGCAGATTGGCGTAAAGCCCTGCAATAAGGTCGTCGATCACCACGCCCCAACCACCTGAGATGCGCTGTGAGCGATAAATGGGGAAGGGTTTGGCGATGTCAAACACTCGAAACAAGATAAAGGCATAAAGC
Organism: Candidatus Cloacimonadota bacterium; assembly: GCA_023392795.1. Classification (GTDB taxonomy): domain Bacteria; phylum Cloacimonadota; class Cloacimonadia; order Cloacimonadales; family Cloacimonadaceae; genus UBA5456. The sequence goes on along the minus strand of JAEWNJ010000035.1, from coordinate 3,651 downwards.
CCGATAAGCCAGTTATGCGGTAAAAAAAGCGTTGCCACGAAGTAGCCCAACAGCTCGTCGATCACGATGCTGCCGGCGTCTTCGCCCAATATCTTTTCCGCTGCACGACTGATGAACACTGCCGCCAGGGACAGCACTAAAAGCAGCCCCATTACGATGTACTGCCCATAAAACCAGAAACTGGCCGGGATCAGCATATAGATCCCGAAAGCCGCCAATGAACCAAATGTACCTGGCATAAAGGGAATGAAGCCAATGCCAAAGAGGCTGGCAACTAATGTACTAAAGCTTAGCTTGGTGGTCTTCACAGGCTGATTTTGACGAATGACTCGGCTTTCACCTTATCGATCCAATCCTGATAGGCAAGCATTTGCTTTTGCTCGCTCAGGTACATCCGCAGTTGGTCGCGCACTTCTTCATAGGTGTACAGCCGCTGTTCGTGAACCTTATCCCGCATAAAGAGATAGAGCATGCCTTCGTTTTCCAGCACCTCAGTGGGCTCGCCGATCTGAGTGGCAGTAAGCGGAGCGGCAAAGAGTTCCGGAAAATCCCGCTCAGCAAATTCGCCCAGGAGTCCACCGTCCGCGGCGCTCTCGGGATCATGAGAGTATTCCTCTGCCAGAGCGGCAAAGCTTTCACCCGCCAAAATCCTGGTCCTGATAGAATTCATCAGCGTCATTTCCCGATCTTTATCAGAATCGCCCGCGCTGATGGTCTTGAGGATATGGCTGGCGCGCACTTCGTCGCCTTTCACTTCCGTCACTTTGATGATGTGATACCCAAATTGGGATTCCACGATCCCGCTCACTTCGCCCACGCCCATGGCAAAAGCCGCGTCTTCAAAGGGTTTCACCATCATGCCGCGTTTAAAAAATCCCAGATCTCCGCCTTGCGCTTTACTGGGGCAATCGCTATATTCCGATGCCAATGCGGCAAAATCCTCGCCATTATCGGCGCGCTGTTGCAGTGTTTCAGCTTCCGCTCTGAGGGCGGCAATGACAGTGTCAGAGGGTTTCACTTCTCTCAGGATCATTCTGAGATCCCAGCTTACCGGCTTCACCGCCATGGAATCCTTGCTGGCCTCGTAAAATGCGCGCATTTCGGCTTCTTCCACCCGTGCCTGAGAAGATATATGCTTATCCACCAATTGCTTGGTGAGCTCAGATTCGGTGATCTGTTCCACAAAGTAGTTCATCAGATCGCGCTGCGAGGTATTCATCTTGCGCAGTTCAGCCTGAAAATCCGCTTCTGTCTCAAATTGGGATTTGATCTGCGCCATATAACGCTCGGCGTAGCTTTTGATCGCCTTTTCGTCCACCGTGATGCCCAGATCCTTGGCTTTTTGGATCATCAGCCGGTGTTCCACCATGTTATTCAGTACTTCGGCACTATTCAGCAATTCGTCGCGCACTCCGGAAGAGCGCATTTGGGTGATCTGGCGCTGCAGATCGGAGTAGAGGATGATGTCTCCCCCCACGGTTGCTACAATGCGGTCAATCTCTGTGGCCACGGCAAAAACTGCCGCTGCCAGCATCAGGATCAGGATAAGATGTTTCTTCATTGGTCCTCTGTTTAAAATATGGCTTAGTAGTAATATATACTCTGTTCTCCGGCTTTTACTTCGCGCAAAAGCTTTTGATATACTTCTTCCTGCTTTTCCAGGATAATTCTGCGTTTGATCTCCGCCCGGTGATCCTCAAAATTGGCAGCGCTATCACCGTCCTTCGTCTGTATATAACGGATCACGTACCAGGCGTTATTCACCGAAAGGATGCCAAACTCATCCGGATCCAGATTATCGGCGCACTGCCAGAACAGCGAATCCGGCGAATCCGGCGCCACAAAGCCCATGCTGCCGCCCCGATAGCGCAAAGCCTCGGTGGAATGCTGACGCACGGCAAGGGGAAAGTTCATGCCGCCATTTAGCTGTTGCAATACATTTTCCGCGGAAATCTTATCGTTTAGCATGATGCGTTCGATGTTATACAAAACCACCGGCTTCAGGAAATCCGCCTGATGGATGCGGAAATATGAAAAGAGCTGATCTTCGCTGATCTTCAGTTCATCCAGCGAGGAGGCGATCAAGGCATTGGCCTTCACCTTTTTGGTGGCATAGCTGATCTTTTGCTGCAGGGCGGGTTGCTTGTCCAGATCCAGCTTTTCGGCATGTTGAGCCAAAAGCGTCAGATTTACCCAGTCCTCCACATATTGTTTGCGTAAGGAAGTGGAAAGGCTATCCCATTCCTCCACCCCAAAGGTGGATTTAAAAGCTTCCAGGGTTAGCACTTCGCCATTCACTTCTGCCAGCTTGGCAGAGTTGTCCCTGGCCTTATCACAAGCTGTAAATAGCAGACCTAAGGCTGCCAGGATCAGGATTATGCTTTTTTTCATAGAAAGGGCGGGGTGTATTTCACCCGGATGTAAGGGGTTTTATCGCCAGGAGCGCTATTGGGATGATGAAACTCGATCTCGCCGAAGTCTTTACGCTCATAATTACTCATGATCACGATGCCCTTGGCTTCCTTTTTGCCGGAAGTGTAGGCCTGGATGATGGGGGTGATATTTACGCAGAGTGAATCCGCGTCGTGCTGAGCCGAACTGGTCAGCGGATAGGCAAAAGTGATGGCTTCCATATTGTCGGTATCGATCGTCTCTGGTGTTTGGGGCTTTTCTTTCACCAAAAAGGCGCTCACAAAGTAAGAAAAGGCATTGTGCAGATTGGCTTTATCCTTGTCGATAAAGAGCACCAGTTCCGCTTTGTTGATATTCACCCGCTTCAGATCTTCCGCGCTCAGGGTGTTGCCATCATTGTCCTTATACAGCGTATAATCGGGCTGAATATCCACATACATGCGCTGAGGATTGAAGTTGCTCAGCCTCCAGGTATCCGCACCGGGGGTGGCTTCGGGATGGCTGTAGCTGTATGTCTCCAGGCTGGAATAGCTGTTAAATACCGCGTCTTCCGCCTCGGCTGTAGCTTTGTAAGTATAGCTCAGCTTCGAGCCCTGCGAGCTTCCACTCAGTCTCAATTCCACAAAACCTTCCACACCCTCTTCCGGGGCGATCAGGAAGTTCAATCCGGTGCTGTCGGCATCGGTCTGCCAGTTTTTGATCAGTTCCGCAGGCAAAGCCACGCTGATCGTATCGCTGGAAGTAAGCGTGCCGGGCACCACAGCGTCAGCCACGTATTCATAGTCAGTAGCACTCAGCGAATCAGGCTCTGTGAAAGTGCGGTTCACCTTGTAAATCTTCAGATTCAAGGGATTCCGGGTCACGCTATCCCGGCGCAAAACCACCAGATCCAGCTTCGCATCCTGCAAAGAAGTGTAGGTATCCAATATAGTTTCCGTGGGCAAAGCGCTGAAGCGGATCAGGCTGCTGGCATGAGAACCCTGCCAGTTTCCCACCAACAGGCATTTGCGCCCGGTCTTGATGCTCACCAGAGTGTCCGGAGCAAAACTGAAACCACCTTCCAGGGACGTGGCATCTTCCATAATAATCGCTTTCACATCAGACCAATTGGTCCCGGTCAGATTGTTCTTTTTGGTGCATGCACCCAGTACCAGCAGCAGCGCTGACAGCAAGAGAATCACTTTAAAGGTCTTCATATATTCATATCCTGTTTAAGATAGATTTTGTAAAAAAGTAGAT
>JAEWNJ010000135.1 GCA_023392795.1 Candidatus Cloacimonadota bacterium | reverse complement strand
TGCGTTTTGGGTAGCCGCATACACGACCCCGCCACTGTTTAGGACCACAGAAAGGGTATCGGGGAAGTTTATCTCAGTTATGTCCGGGATAGCGCTGGATAAACTCATATGATACATTGTAGCCCCTTTCACTCCGTACAGTCCGTTGTAAAAAGGATGTTCATACTTGGTGCTGATCAACGGTAGATCGAAACTCTGAGCCGGTGATTCTGTGGGACCAGTCGTATCCTGCCAGCCCTCATACATACGGTTAAACAGATGCAGGCCCAATTCACCAATAAAGGGCAATGCCAGGTCACTGTATGTGGATGAAACAGGGGGACCCGCCAGATTCACAGGAGCCTGAATGTCTTTGTACATGGAATCGAAGTATGATGATCGTAGGCTAAAGGTCATCTTCGCCCCGGGATGCGAGATATCATCCAGATAGAAACTGCTACCCATGTTGTTAGAATCCAACATCGCCGGATCAGTAGTTGCACTCAAACGTGGACGCCAATCATCGTTTGACCATTGGACAAACAAACCATTGTCGTTCAAGATCGGCTTCTTGGCGTGGAAATACTCGTAAGCCGTTCCCGTCCAATAGGATGAATAAGGCTCACCGATATCTCTGAGTCCATCGGCTTCCAAAACCTTCACGCCAGGACGGTTGAAATTTGTATTTACAGTGTTATTATCGTAATTGCTCACCCAACTGCCATCATCAAGTGTTTGTCCTTCTTCGTAGATCACCTTTTCATTCACGTGCCAGGCCAGAATTCCGCCACCCACTGCATCATTCATGGAGGTGATAAAAGAAGGCAGCAAGTAGTCATACTCGTACGTTGGATAACTTTCGGTCGCGCTAATCGGAGAGGGATAAAGAATCACTCTGCCGTCCAGAGCTCCCATTAGAGCAGTTCCACCATCTCCATCCGGATCTACGCTACGGTTTTCCAGCAGGTAATACTCGCTAGGGTTGAGGGAGAACTTTATAATGGTCGGAGAATTGTTTTCTCCCGGCAACTTTGAGCTTGCGTCCAGTACAACTTCGAAGCTATCATCAATCTCCTGGATATCGATCATTGATCCGGAGGCTCGCAACTCGTCTTCAAAGAGCAAAGCGCGGCTAAAAGCTCCAGGCAAAGCGGGTAATGCCCCTTCCACTAGCACTAGATCACCACCCTCCAGCTCATCCATCAGATATCCCGCGCCCCCACTGTCCATAATATCAAAACTACCCACCATGGGGTAAAAGTTCCGTACATTATAGAGATCCACCAGACCCAGGGAATGGCCGAACTCGTGGAATAGAACAGCATTCAGCGCCCCGTATCCGGAATGTAGGGAGTAGCCATCTTCCTGGGACACATCAAAATCCTGAGAGATTGTGGCGGGGACGTTAGAAGCGTAAGAAATCCGCGTATTCCCCGAATCCACCACTGCAGCCTTATCATCACCTACCCGGATGAAGAAGGATGGCAAATCAGATGGGCTATCCCCATAGGAATCGTGTTGCCAGTCTGATCCGGCATGGATGATCATGTAGTGGTCATACTTAGAAAAGTCAATCTCGGGATCATCCGCGTCGGCGGTCTCAAAAGCGACCTTGAAGTATTCCTCCATCTTTCCCACGAAGAGATCGGAAGACGCGTCTGGCGGATTGTAATAAGCCATGGGGTGAGGCAGAGTATAGGCTGCCTTATCCTTGGGCCAAACGTCGTATTCCAGATTGTAGGTCCCGTTTGAGGCTGCACGATAATACCAATACATCGCTTGCAGGTTTGTTTCAAAGTACTCGCGATTGTGAGGGGGAGCGGCAATGGTGTAAAGATAAGAGGGATCAGGTTCCAGCTGAAACTTTCCATTGCCGGTGGTATTGGGATCATCGGGGCTTTCCAGGGCAAAATCCACCAGGATCACCAGCAGTTTTTGATAATTGTTACCCTTACGGCCAGGTTCGTGCTTAGGCTGAGTCTGAGTCAGCAAGGCGGTATAGGGATGCTTCTTTGGCTTGAGATTCTCTCTTATGGGTTTCAGATGCATCTTTTGGGCAGAAAGCGGGCTCAGTAGCAGCAATCCGCATATCGATAGTGAGGCCAATTTTGCAATGTCTGGCCACTTTATTCCGACCGCGCGAAGCTTTATCATTGTCTTCTCTCTTATAGCCCGGAGCAGACCAACGATATGATCTGCTCCGAGCATACTTGGTCAGCGGCTTCTAAAACTCGAAGCCAAGTGAAAATACTTTGTTGAAATCGGTCAATTCACCAGCCGGAACCATGGAAAAATCGGCGTTTAGTTTGTAACGGTTGTCAAACTTGTATTCGATACCCACGCCGAAGCTGGGGCCAGTAATTTCACCGGCTGAATCGGAAAAATATCCCCCACGCAGAGAAATCAATTCCAGATAGGTATATTCCGCGCCAACCCCATAGATGGTCTCGTCAATGGGATCCCATCCAGTGATAAAACGTTCGAATAAAGCATCTTCATTGGCCAGCATCTTACTAGCCTCGGCTGATACGATGAGGGAATTAAGGGGGCTCTCAAAGACTGTATAGGCTGTTCCAATACGCACTGTCATCGGCGAAGGATCTGCTTGTTCCTGATCCACGAAAGTGACGTTGGGGCCGATGTTTTGGATTACTAGTGCTCCATCAAGTCCCTTTACATCGAGAATATCAAGATATTTCGCTCCCAGATCAGCGCCAAAGCTAAAAGCTTTGCCTTCACTATCGGTTAGACCTGTGGGGGGAGCGAGATAGCTGTAGATAAGCTTGAAATTAGCTCCAACGCCCAATTTGCCGGGGATCACTTCATCGGAATATCCAATAGCTCCGGCGATATCATAGGAATGGAAACGTCCCAGATCCAAACCGCTGGAATCGGTTTGATCCTGAGTGCCGGCATCAAGCAGGACAATATGTGCGTTAAAATTGCCAATCCCTTCGAAGTATTGGTTCCAGCCAAGGTATTCGTAGAACATATCATTCACGCCTGAACCTTGCAGCCAGGGAATATGGTTCGCGGCAATCTGCCCTTTACGGTTAAAAGCAGTGGCACCAGGATTCCACCACATGGCATAAGCATCGTCGGCTACTGCGCTGTAGGCGCGTCCCATACCATTGGCACGTCCACCGGGTTCAAAGGTGAGAAAGAGTAATGAACCTTGAGAAATCGCTGCCAGCGGAGCAATTCCGATCAAGATCAAGCACAGGCTGATAGTAACATGTCTGAGGGACATTTATACCTCCACAGGTTCTGATTTTGCAAAATGAGGTTTTCAGGGCCAATGAATATCCCCGATGTAAATGGGTGAATGTCGCCGGTCCGCATGCACGGTTTAAAACAAACAGGAGGACCGGATATCCCCTTCATAATCATAGAATACTGCATTATAGCAATTCTGCCAAGTGGCTCCTTAATTTGGGTGGTGCCGAAGGCCGGAATCGAACCGGCATGGGCGCAAGGCCCGGTGGATTTTGAGTCCACTGCGTCTACCAATTTCACCACTTCGGCACGCATGAGTTTCAAAACTAATTTTACCCTTTATTTGTCAAGCAAAAAAGCATCATTTCTGCTCGGCGGCAATCAGCTCGGCAAATTTCTGCGCCGCACCGTCGACCGTCTCCCTGGCACTCAAATCGCCACGCATGGCTCGTTCCAGGAAGCTTTTAAGCTCTGGACGCGCTTTGAACCAGGCAGCAGTTTGCGGTTCGTACACCGCGTACTCAAGTTGCTCATAAATGCCTTTGTAATGCGGGTACTTCGCCAAAAATTCATTCACGGCTTCGCTCTGCATAGCACTACGCCGCACTGGCATATAGCTGGTTTTTACACTCCAGTATGCCGTTTGCTCTTTGGCTGTGAACCATTTGATGAATTCCCAGGCAGCTTTTTCCCGCTTGCGATCACCACTGCGGAAGATCACAATGTTAGCCCCTGAAACTGCGCTCTGTTTCGTCTTATGCGTGGGCAACGGCGCGAAACCGATATTGAAATTGATAGGTTGCTGGCGCATATGAGTGATGGACACGCTGGAGCCTTCATACATGGCTACCACACCCGCCATAAAGTCGTTCTGACCCTCATACTCACGCACCAGATACACGCTTTTATCCTTGAACATCATATCCAGGATGAAGTTCAGGGCTTCCACGCCGGCAGCGCTGTTCAGCACAGGCGTACCATTCTCGTCGATGATCCTGCCTCCAGCTTGATGAAGGAGATTCACAAACTGCCACTCGTTTACGTTAAAATTCGTACCCCACCGGTCGATCTTCCCATCGCCATCGGTGTCACGGGTAAGGAGCTTGTTATATCTGCGAAATTCTTCCCAATTCGTGGGAAAATGCTCTGGATCAAGACCCATGCGATAAAACTCGTCTTTGTTATAAAAATAAGCTCGTACGCTTTTGTTGAAGGGGAAAGAATACATGGTGCCATCAAAGGTATTAGATTCTCTGAATACGGGGTATATATCGTTGAGATCTGCTTCGCTAAAGTTCTCGTCCTCTGCCATCAGCGAATCCAGCGAGCAGAGTACGCCTGCTTCTATGTATTTGGCGGTCCAGCTTTCAAAGACCTGTGCAATGTCAGGTTGCTTCCTGGCTTGAATCGAAGCCATCAGCTTCTGAGACAATGCAGTATAGCTGCTGATGGGATTAGCCACCACCTCGATGTCATCATGAGTTCGGTTAAACTCACGGATCATCTCGGTCAAGGTATCTCCCAAGGGGCCACTAAGTCCGTGCCAGAAAGTCACCCGGGTTTTTCCGCTTGTCCCCGTTTTTCCACAAGCGCCTAACAAAAGGCCAATCAGCATTACTGCCATGAGGTAGCGTCGCATATATTCTCCATATCCATATCTTTATCATAAGCCATGAATCACAAGGATTTACATGGTTACGACACTGTTATACACATTCCGTATGCAGTCAATACATTTCTTAGGCATAACAAGAAAGAAACGGCATCCCGGCTTATCGATATCCCCTGCCTTCCATGGAGCTATGCGCACTTCACAAGAAACCATGTAACTAAGTTCCATCCAATCGGTACAGTAATCCGATCCTGGAGATAACGGGCACAGGGTGACTAAACGATAAAGAGATAAACAAAAACGTGGGGAGCACCGGGCGGCGTCCCCACGACTCGGAGGGCATTCTATGTAGGGTCTGTAGGCTGTTTCCATTCTCGAAGTCGCCTTTTTTTTGTCAAGCTAGTTTTTTGCATAATGGATATTTTCCCACATATAAGTGAGCATGTTTTTCCTATCACCTCATTTATCAAGCATATAGCTGTTGAAGTTTTGCAACAGGAATTTTTCTTGTATTGCAGGTGAGCCAGTTAAGCGCCCAAATTCTGGGAAGTTTGGCAGAATAGTCTATTTGGTCGTGGAGTTTTTCTCCCAGGTAATCACATTAACTACTTGGTTTCCAGCTTCTAAACCAACCTTTTGCATACCACTGAATCAAGGGACATTCCAATAGCTCTGAGGGCGTGGTTCTAGTAGTATCCAGGGACGTTTCCACTGTAAAATGTCATAAGCTTGCCGGGGCATGGGGGCTTCACGTGTCAATCACTGACTTCCCGGCCACTTGCCACCCAGTTGGATTCCTCTTACGTGGGACGCAGGAGGGTGGCAAGAGAGTTAGAACAGCGAAGGAAGCCAGGAATGGATTTGCGATGGTAGGCGGATTTACGTGCCCTCAAAACAAGGAAACCACACCTGCCTGGAATGTGAGATCTCAGCCGGCAATATACTACTCAAACATCTGCAATAAGTCCTATGCCTGATGATCAAGAAATACAGTTTCCCCGCACTCGCGACCGGATTAGTGTGGATGATAAGCAACACATGGGCAGTAAGTATCGATGTTGGAATGCCACAATTGAGCTTGACACACGACGGTAGCCTAAAATGATGCTCACAAAACTATAGGAGACCCAACGATGAGAAAGAGAGATATTGCTTTGCTTATCGGATCTGGGCTAATCATAGTCTTCAGTGTGTTCGGGTTTATCAAGGTTAGCACAATGCCGGATTACGGCTTCACCACTATTCTGCCTGGTTATTTGCATGACCCGGTGCAGGATACACTTGCTACTGAAAAGATCATTGAGTTCACTCAGGGTAAGTATGACTTCAAACTAAAACCGCTCGCCAAATATAGTGTTTCTGCCTATCTGGTGAGCAAGCGCCATTACCGCGGCGGATTCATGAATTGGCTGTCCCCATGGGATTATGCTTTGGCCTGGGGGACCATCCCCGAGCAGTTGGAGCACATCGAATTCGACCAAATAGTCCGTTTCTGCCTGTACAAATTCAAATCTGGTGCACCAGTGGACGAGGAGTATCTCTCCCGACACATGGCAAATACACATTTGATCCCCTCCAACAATAACATCCGGAAGGCATTGAGATTTGCCAGAAAAGGTGATGTAGTAAAATTGGATGGCTACTTAGTGAATGTGGAAGCGCGCCAAGACGGTGTGATGAAATCGACCTGGCACAGCAGCACAAGCCGCGAGGATAAAGGAAATGGAGCCTGTGAGATCTTGTATGTGGAAAACCTGCAGATCGGAGACAGGATTTACCGCTAAGGATAAGTAGCTAATCCAGTAAAGCATCATAGAGCAGGCGGTAAAGCAATCCGTCATTGATAGCCTTTACCGCGTCCTGTTCCACCGCGCGTTCGGCCTTCTCCCGGCTGTTTCCACCGCTCTTGAGATTCAGCTTTTCCATGTAATTTACTGTGGAGCCGCTCTTGGGGTCTTTGAGGCTGAGATGTATATCTCCATAGGATGTATAGTAATTCAGGTTATCCAGATGTTCGCCTTTTTTGGCAAAAATCCTTACTTCCAGCAGATAATCCGCCTCATCCAGCTTTGTTGCCACGCCCAACTGCAGATTGGCCAATTGATTGGCGACATTGTCACGTAGCCCATTCTGATAGCTGGCGATAAAGCTATAGTCCAGATAGATTAAGGGACGGGAAACATCCAGGGTCAGATAAGCAGGGCTGATGTGAACACTCTCCCAGATGCGTTTTACCGCAGAGCTATAGGAATCATTGATGAAGGCATTCTTGTCGATCTCCAGTCTGATCCTTTGGGGAGTTTGGGGACTGGTAACCCGCCTGATCTCGAGGAGGGCTTCCCCATTTCGATCGGTGATGAGGGATGAACTCAGCAGCCCTTCGCCTTCATCAAAACTGCTTTGCAGCGGGATGTTTGGACACGCCGCCCCGCGGTGATGAACACTGGTTCTGGCATATTGAGTTTGAGCCAGGCGAGCCTTGATGGCCATTCTACCCTCTTCAAAGGATGTACTGAGTTCAGATCCGATGGCCTGTAAAGTACCAAGCACATCATTATAGATATTGCGGTCATCATCATAAAGCAGTTCCATATCCGGGTAATTCACCAGATTATCCAGAGCCTTCAGGAGCAGCGGGATCCCGTGAGCAAGCTCTGTGGTAGGATCCTGGAACCTGCGGTAGAGTTCCACCGAGGCATTCACGGCTCTCCGGGCCTCAATGGCGCGCTGAGCCTGGTATTCAGCCTTGTTCAAGCGGTAGAGAGCATAATAATCCTTCCCGGTGGCAAAGCTATCCTTCAGCTGAAGATCACGGATACTGGCGGATGAGGTGGCACGCAGGGTGGATAGATAATCAGAATCCATCACGCCCCAAGCTTCACGTTCGGAAACGTTGATCTCTGCTTCAATCGTAGTGCTGATCTGCATCGCGATGCTTCTTAGCGCTTTATCGCGAGCTAGTTCCCTATAGTTCCTGGCAGACCTGTCCACACTCACAACAGCTTGGTAATACAGCGGATCATAGGGATCTTGATTCACCCATTCAGGCTGAGTTTTCCCGATGCTGCAGGCACCCAGCCCGATCAATAAAAGGATTGCGAGGACTGGTCTCATCTAAGGTAACGACAAAAGTGATCTACGATGTCTTCCGAGATTTCTCTGATGGCGCTATTTACCATATCTTTCTCCGAGGGAGCTATCGGTTCTGCGGTGCTGACCAGTTTTTTCTGCTGGGGATTCAGCGCTCTGCGATCACCACTGATGACTTTCCCCCAGTCTTCACTGAAACTCTGAGAAGCGGTGAAACTCTGCTGAGTGTTGATTTTGCCGGTGGCGACATCGACCACGGAGTAGGAGGCCATCACGGTCACAGAACTGCGTTTGGTGTATTTCCGATAAATACATTGCACTTCCATCTCTTCTTCCTCATCCCCTTCTTCGCGTTCCACAGTTACATTGGCGCTTTCGTGCAGATCCACATATACGGTTCGTGGAGCACTATAGTCTATCTGCAGAATCCTGCCACTGAGGATCTCGTGGGCACCCAATAGCATACCAAGCCTGGCAGTACTCGCTTGGTCCATCATGCCGGAACTGCTGAGTTGCTGTTCGGAAATCACTTGATTGATCTGATCCCGAGTGATGAGCTCCACAAATTCTGTCTGAGCTTTATCCTGCATTATAGCTCCGATGATCTGATCGGCAAAGATATCGGTAATGGCTCCATAACGATCTTGGGAACCGCTTTTATCCTCGAAGGGCAGGATGGCTATCCGGCGAATAGCATTTTGGCGCGCTTCTTCATAGCGCAACGCGCTGTCCTTGTAATCTGGGATATAGCCAAGGGCCGCTTTGAAATAACCTGCAGCTTGACGCTGCGTGGCTGCTTCGCTGCTGAGCATGCTGAAATGGACACCCTGACGATAATTGTAATCTGCTGCCTGTTCTTTGGCCTCAGCTATCTCCGCTCTGTAATCCCGAAGGTCAAAGCGAATGCGCTCTCCGGTTTCACTATCGGTGATGGGAGGCAAGGAGGAGATTGCGTTACCAAGCCTTTGTAACCTCTCATATTCCGACAGGATCTCTGCCCATTTGTCGCCTGAATCGCGCAATTTCAAACCTGCCAGCCTTTCGCCAGACTCCATGCTGGCTTTTGGATATGCCTCTTTCAGGATCGTTTGCGCCTTGCTATTGGAGGGTTTTATCTTCAAGGCTTCCGCGGCCAGGATACTAGCCTGATAATAGTCACCTTGCTTCAGCGATGCGTCAGCTCTCCTTTGCACCTGTTTGTTTTGCGAGCAAGCGCTGATCAGAATCATCAGTATGAGCGCAATTGAAAATGCGCGGCTAGGGCTTCGTTTCATGCAAACCTCTTTATCCCAGTCAATTAGTGAAACATTCATGATGGGTACTTATTCTGGATAAGACCAATCGTGTCAAGAGCGAATTTCCGACACCAGCATAGTGAGCGATAGTTCTTGACAGCTTTCGATAACCAGAGAATAGTGCCGTAAACTTCAAAGGAGCAAAAAATGAAAAGATATCTACTGGTGCTGATAGCTCTGCTCGCATTGGGCTCGTTGATGGCTTTTGAGAATTATTCCACAGCTATGGGTTTGCATCTGGGGACATCCACTGGAAAGGGATACAGCGTGCGTCACTGGAGTAAAACCAACGGATACCAGGCCACGTTTTCAGCTTATGCTTGGGGCAGCAGACATCCTGAGTACGAATATAACGATTTTGATTATGATCAGGATTACAAGAACTCCCGTAAGCAAACAGGGAACTTTGCTGTGAACTACCTGTGGGATTTACAGAGAACCAAGAAGTATCACTTTTACCTCATCACCGGCGGCAACTATACCCTCCAGAAGGTAAAACGTTACTATAAGCCAGCAGGCTCCAGCGACCCCATCATTTCAAAGTGGGTCGATAACAACAAGTGGGCCATCGGAATGGGACCAGGTTTTGAAACGAAACTGGGGGAGCGATTTCACTTCACCCTTGAACTGCCCATTACCTTTAACCAAAGGGACGACATCGTGATGTATGTGCCCGCGGCTGGGATATACTATTACTTCCACTAAAGCATATTTTACATGAGAAAGCCCCGGAGATCATCCGGGGCTTCACTATATTATTCGCCAATCAGTTTTATCAATACGCGCTTCTTGCGCATCCCGTCAAACTCACCGTAGAAGATCTGTTCCCATGGCCCCAAATCCAGCTTACCAGCCGTGATGGCAACCACCACTTCTCTCCCCATCACCTGTCTTTTCAGGTGCGCATCGGCGTTATCTTCAAAGCCATTGTGATGGTATTGATTGTGAGGCTTCTCGGGTGCCAGCTTTTCAAGCCACCTCTCAAAATCAGCATGCAGGCCACGTTCATCGTCATTGATGAACACACTGGCAGTGATATGCATGGCGTTTACCAGACATAGTCCTTCTGTGATCCCGGACTCGTGAACAGCACTCTGCACCTGGGCGGTGATATTGAGATAGTCACGCCGATGTTGTGTGCAAAACCACAGCTCTTTTCGAAAGTGCTTCATCTAGACCAGAGGCATAGTTTCCAGATAAGTGGCCAAATCGCCGGGACTATCAAAGATCATCCTGGCGCCTGCAGCTTTCAAAGCCTCGCGGGAACTGAATCCCCAGGCCGCGCCAATCGGTATCATCCCCCCGTTCTTAGCAGTCTGTATATCAACAGGCATATCTCCCACGATCGCGATGGTATTGGGTTTCACATTCATGCGTTCAGCCAGTTGCAAGGCTAAAGTGGGGTCAGGTTTCGTGGGCACGCCGGGCTGTTCACCGCTGTATACCCCAAAAGGATTTTTAACGTGGCGAATCATTGCACCGCGAAAGAAATGACGGATCATCTTTTTAGTGAAGTAATGAGCTTTGTTTGAGAGTATCGCAACCTTGATCTTTCGCGCCACCGCGAGCTGGATCATATACAATACTCCTGGATAGGTCCTGGTATGTAGATACCATTCTATATCGTAATAATCCCAAAACTTGGCCGCGGCAATCGTGATGTTTTCTGGCGTACGCTGATCCTGGGGTAAGGCATTGGTAACCAACTGTGTTTGTCCATGGCCCACAAATCCCTTGTAAGCATCGATAGAATGCTTTGGATGTCCCATATCCTCCAGAACCCGGTTCATTGCGCCAGCAATATCTGCTATAGTATCCAGTAAGGTACCGTCCAAATCGAAAATGACGGCTTTGATCACAGGTTTGGCTCTCATCTATGCTTCCTTTATCCAATTATTCGGTTCTCTAAAGAGACGACATCAGCTCCTCATCGTATAAATGGAGAGATGCGGGTAGGGTATTTCAATCCCCTCTTTGTCAAAACGCTCTTTGACGGCAAGGATCATCTCTGTCTTCATGTTTACAGCGTTGGATGTGGCCGTCCATACTCCAAAATCGATATTGACGGAAGAATCACCAAAGGCAGCAGCCTGTACCAACGGGGCAGGCTCGGTCAGGGCTTCCGGAAGATTGGCTGCGATATCTCTGAGGATATCCAGCACCCTTCTGATATCTTCCTTATAAGCAACGCCCACAACGATCTGGGCACGGCGGATGTCGTATTTGGTTACGTTGATCACTTCAGATTTGATCATGTTCTCATTGGGGATTCTCACGAAGCGATTGTCAAATGTCTTTAGCTTGATGGATAGTAGATCGATGGATTCCACTACACCCAAAGCCCCGCCCACTTCTACAACATCGCCGATTTGGAAGGGTTTTTCAGAGATCAGGAAAATCCCGCTGATGATGTTCGAAATACTGGTCTGGGAGGCAAAACCTATGGCTACACCAAAGACACCGGCCGCTCCCAACAACGCTGAGATTTTGAAGCCGAATTCGTTTAGGACCATCACTGCCAAGATCAAGTATAACACATAACTTACTGTCCTCACGATCAATACTTCTGCTTGCAGGGATAACCGATCCTTGATCACGCGGCCCAGTATTCTCTTGGCAAAGTTTATCACCGGTAACCCGATGGCAAGCATCAATACTACGCGGATAAACAGGCTCACCCGCTCTGGGGTAACAAAATCCGTTATCAGATTCAAACTCGTCATTACTATCATGTTTTCTCCTTTTTCCCTAGTTTTCCACACGAGTGCCAGAATCGAGACACATCAATACATGTCTACTACTTTTAGTGCTTTTCTTATCAAAAACCCTCAAACATCTGTCGACATACATCAACAGAACCGGGGTAATGTAACGTTTTATCCACAGTTATTCCTGATAAATCGGGTCATATCACAGGATTGAACGCGTTTCTTGCACGAATGCAAATACAGAGCCACAAAACCAATACATAACCAAGTTCACAGAATCCCTGATGATAATACGTTACTTTTGATGATTAAAGGATAGCTTAGAATGCACGAGAAGACAAACAGTAAAATAAACCTAACAAAAGTATCTCGTGCCTCCTATCTAATCACTGCAAGCTGTAGCCGCGCACAAACCTTACTGTTCTCATATCCCTCGGGATAGCAGGGCATCAAAAAAACCTCCCGCAGGAGGTTTTTTATAGCACTTGAAGAATGTAAGCTTAGTTGAATTGTACCGTGGGTGCTTTTTGCGCTTCAGCTTCCGCCGCGAAGAACTGGAAGCTCTTAGCACCTATCATCCCGGCGATGAGGTTATTCGGGAATACCACGATCATCTGATTGTAGAGCTTGGCAGCTTCGTTGTAACGCATTCTTTCTACTCGGATGCGACCTTCGATGCCTTCCAATTGAGACTGGAAAGTAAGGAAGTTCTGATTGGCTTTGAGATCCGGATATTTTTCCACCACTACCATCAGACGGCTGAGAGCACTGGAAAGACCGGCTTGATTGGCCTGAAACTGCTGGAAGGCATTGGGATCGCTAAGCGCTTCCGGAGGCAGATTGACCTGCCCGCCCACGGCAGCACGGGCCTGAGTAACTGCTGTGAGAGTTTCGCGTTCGAAATTGGCAGCACCCTGTACGGTATTGACCAGATTGGGTACCAGGTCAAAACGGGTTTGATATACGTTTTCCACCTGAGCCCAGGCAGTTTCCACGGTCACTTTTTCCTTTTGTATGGCATTGTATCTGCCGATGAACCAACCGGCAACCACAAATATTAGCAAGAGGATTATGAGTAAAGCGATAAGTCCCTTTTTCATCGTTACACTTCCTTTGGATGTTTTGTGTGCAATCTGGAGGTGCAGGCTATTCTTGTCCAGAATTATTTTGGTGGATGCACTTTAAGTGATGGACTAGTAAGGAGATATTTGGCCTCGGGCCGAGTAGGGGCAATACGGGGATGCCCAGGCAAAGGCGCTTCACTATCCACGAAGAGGGTATCGCTAAAGTTATGAGGTATTCTGAGTACTAGCTCACCGTCCAGTAGATTTAGCCGTAGGCTCTTGCAATGCAGGGTATCAACCATCACGGTGACCATCGCGTTAAGCTCTGTAAAGAATCCCTTTTTCTTTTGGACAAAGGATAATGTATCGCCCTTCAGATAGCGGGTGAAGCGAGCCTTGGAAGAGGGAAAACCGAAGCCGCTCACCACATTATGCACCGCCAGAGAATCGCCGAAACTCAGTTCCATATTGGCCAGAGAAACATCGATCTCGAGATGGTAGTCACCTTTAGCAGTGGACTCCAGATTTTGAAGTGTATGATAAGGACTTGCCAGCATTACTGCGAGGATGATCAAGGGACCCAAAAGGACAATGAGAGCCTTCTGCCAGCCCTTCAGAACCTTTGCCCCACCTCTGCGCTCGGATAAAGGCCGTGTATCCAGGCTCAGTGCCCTCCATAGTGCAAATGACACCAGATAAATCAATGCACCAGCCCAGATCACATCACTAAGGAAATGGCCACCCTGAGCCATGCGAGCAAATCCAATCGCGCTGCCAAATAGAGTGGCAAATACAGTAAGTACGAAGAACCGGAGGCGGCTCTTTCTTCCTGCCACAAAGGCCAGCGCATAGAAGAAGAAGCCCATGGTGGCGTGACCGCAGGGAAAGGATTTGCCAGGAGAGGAATTGTCGTACTCCAGGGGACTCTCGTAAGCGTATTTGCCGCCAAACTCTGTGATATCACGGGGGCGGGGACGTCCCCAGTTGTCTTTAAGGATGCTGTTTACCAGCAGACCGGGACCAAGGATAAGTACGAGGATGGGGTAAAGCCACAGCTTGCGATACGTCACTGCAGTCCCAGCAAAGAATATTCTGGCCAGCGCGTAAAGGCAGTAGAGCACTGTGAGCAGGGCAGGGATATTACCATAATGATATAGTGCTCTCAGTGCGGGATGTTCACCCAGGGACCAGGCTTCGCGGTACAGAAAAGCCTGCGCCTCCAGATCCCAATCGTAGTTCCGAAAGAGGATACTCGTAAGGGCAAGGATGAGTACGGGAATCAGCAAGTGCCCTGATAATAGAAAATGACGCCTCCGGGGAGGCGCCATTTCTGATATATGTTGAATCATTTAGTCTTGTTTAGGATCTTCTTCAGTTTCTTCGGCAGCATGAACTTCATCCACCGTCTCTTCGACGACTGGAGTTTCATTTACCACCGGGATTTCCTCCACCACGGGAGTTTCGTCCACTTGGGGAGTTTCTTCCACCGCCGGAACTTCATCCACTACTGGAGTCTCTTCAACCGCCGGAACTTCATCCACTACTGGAGTCTCTTCCACAACCGGTGTTTCCTCTACGATGTTAGTTTCACCCACTTCCAAGGTCTCTTCCAACGCGGGAATATCCTCTACCATGGAGTTATCTTCCATGATATCCTCGCCATGTTCGGCTCTTTCCTTCTCTTTCTGGGCCTTTTCCGCTTTTTTCTTCTGCATTCTGGCGATGCGATCGCGCATGTACTGCTCGTGGATCTCGGTGTATTCTTCTTGCAGCTTGGGATCGCGTGAGAAGAAGAAGGCTTTCACGGAAAGGATCAGACGGCGATTGTCCATATCCAGCTCGATCACTTTCAAGGGCAGATCTTCGCCTACGTGGAAGGCATCTTCGCTATGCTCCAGTTTGGGTAACGCGAGGTGAGAAATGGGGATAAATCCCTCCACCACGTCTTCGCCCATGGGGATATCCACTAGCACACCCTTGGGGATGAGTTTGGAGATTTTTCCCTTCACTTCGGTGTTCACTGGAAGCACCTGATTCAGGCTTTCCCATGGATCTGGAGCGAGTTGTTTCACGCCAAGGGCGATGCGATGCTGGGCTCTATCGATGGATAGGATGATGCTCTGCACTTCCTGACCCTTGCGGAATACTTCGCGAGGGTGATAGATGCGCTTGGTCCAGCTGATATCAGAGATGTGCACCAGGCCGTCGATACCTTCTTCGATTTCCACAAAAGCACCGAAAGCGGTCAGGCTTTTCACTTTGCGGGTGAGCACAGTACCGATGGGATAGCGATCTTCAATGGTGAGCCAGGGATTGGGATCCATCTGTTTCATACCAAGGGAGATGCGCTTGTTTTCCTTGTCCAGTTCCAGGACGATGGCATTGATGGCGTCACCGTTCTTGAGGATTTTCCGGGCATCGGTAATCTTCTTGGTCCAGCTCATTTCGCTGATGTGAACCAGGCCTTCTACGCCGGGTTCGATTTCCACAAAGGCTCCGAATGATTTCACGCTCACCACTTTACCGGTGATGCGAGTGCCTTCAGGATACTTGATCTCTATATTTTCCCATGGATGGGGGACCAACTGTTTCAGACCAAGAGAAATCTTATTGGTTTCAGTATCAAAATTGATGACCTTCACCTTCACTTTGTCGCCAATGGCAAGCATTTCCGAGGGATGCGCAAGCTTTCCCCAGGACATGTCGGTAAGGTGCAGCAAGCCGTCGATGCCACCAAGATCAATGAAAGCTCCGTATTGAGTGATGTTTTTCACTTCACCTTCAAGCTCGGAGTCGATCTGAATCTTTGCCAACAGTTCTTCGCGCTTTACCGCAGCTTCCTCTTCCATCACAGCACGACGTGATAGGATGATGTTGCTGTGTTCTTCGTCAATATTCACCACCTTGAATTGCATCTCTTTGCCGATGAACTGATCCAAATTGGGAATGGGTTTTAAGGACATCTGACTGCCAGGGAGAAAACCTTCGATGCCAAAGATATCCACGATCATGCCACCTTTCACTCTGCGACGAATGATGCCTGGCAAGACACTGCCATCGGCAGCGGCGTTTTTGATGCGCTGGATATTTTCTTGATAATCCGCCTTCTTCTTGGAAAGCTGCAGACGGCCGTCTCCGCTTTCGATCTTGTTGATATAAACGCGGATCACGCTGTTGCGTTCGGGCGGGCCACTGTAAGCAAATTCTGAAATCGGGATCACACCCTCGCTTTTAAATCCGATATCCACGCGTACGTCTTTATCGGAGATGTCCACGATGGTGCCATCGATGATTTCACCCACCTTGAAATTGGAAAAGGATTCTTCATACATGCTCAGCATGGCTTCCATTTCCCGTTCCTCTGGGCTTAGATCAGCTTTCGGCTTAGGCTCTTCCTTAGGCTCTTCCTGGGGCTCTTCTTTGGGTTCTTCGGCCTTTACTTCATCTTCTTGTGCAGGCTCGTCCTGAGCTGCAGACGTTTCTTCTTCCATTACCGGCTCTTCAATGTTGAGCACTGTTTCTACTTCCGTTGATTTCGACGCTGTGTCTACTCCCTCGACGGTAATCTCGGGATCGACCGGGTTTTGATCATGATTTAACATGATTCCTCCTTAAACAAGGGGATACTGGCGATTCCCGTCACTGGAACCGCGTCCCCATTTATTTTTATTATCTTGTTATAAACTGCTACGATGCGGGATTCGGGAGTACTGGCACCCGCTGCCAGGCCGATGCGTGCAGCCCCGGAAAACATGTCCGCACTTAACTCTGCCTCGGTTTCGATATGAAACGTGGGACAATACTTGCCGCATAAACTGGCAAGCATCTTTGTATTTGAGCTGTTCTTGCCGCCAATCACAATCATCAAATCACTGTCCTTGGCCAAACACTCGCTGGCAAATTGCCGTTGCGAGGTAGCAAGACAAATTGTATTATAAACTTTCAGCTCCATTACGACGTCAAGCAATTTTGATACCAATTCGCGCAAATTTTCTATCTTTTGGGTAGTCTGCGAGATTACACAAAGGCGGCTACCCCTAATCTCGGGAAGCTCTGTGCCTGGTTCATAGATCAAAGTACGTTCATCACCATAACTGCGGAGACCGATGACCTCAGGGTGTTTCGGATCGCCTAAAATCAGGACTGGATAACCTTCTTCATTGGCCTTTTTGATCAGCTCGTGGGTACGCTTCACATAGGGACAAGTGGCATCTATGATGCAATTCCCGCCTCGTTCCAACATGGCAAACTCTTCCCGGGAAACACCATGAGATCGGATAACCACCGTTCTCTGCTCTGTCCCAGCGGCATCATTGATTACAGATACACCTTTTGCCTCAAGTTCCTGCACCACCTGAGGATTGTGAATCAATTCACCCAAAGTGGACACCGGACCTTTGTGATCCGCGGCATCCAAAGCCAATTGAATGGCCCTGCGAACGCCAAAACAGTAACCGGAATGCCTGGCCAGACGTATCAGCACATTCGCTCCATCAGTTTGACGTAATGATCATAAAGAGCATCCACCATTTCTTCAATGCTGAAATCCTGAGTGTCGACGTGAATGGCGTCCTTAGCTGGAATGAGCGGGGCCAGAGCTCTGGATGAATCCGCCGCGTCACGTTCTCTCATCTCGGCCAGGACTTCCTCGTACACGCTGGGATGGCCCTTGGCTGCGAGTTCTTTTTGCCGGCGCAAGGCTCGCACTTCCAGCGGAGCAATGAGGAAAAACTTCAATTCAGCAGCGGGAAACACCACGGTGCCAATATCTCTGCCATCCAATACTACTCCCCCATCGCGGCCCATAGCGCGCTGCAATTCCACCATCCTTTCGCGCACTTCCTGCTTTGCAGAGATGGCGGAGGCTTGCCGGGATATTTCGGGAGTTCTGATAAGGGAGGATACATCCTCGCCATTTAAGAGGATGATGTTGCCTTCGGGATTCTGGGAGATTTCGATGCTCAGATTGGCCAAAAGATCATGCAGAGAGGGCGCATCGCTGATATCAATACCTGCCCTGTTTGCAGCCAGAGCACAGGCACGGTACATCGCTCCTGTATCGATATACAGATAGCTGAGCCGAGTGGCTAACAGCTTAGCCGCGGTGCTTTTACCTGAGGCAGCCGGGCCGTCAATGGCAATGATGATTCTCTTCATAATCCTGTTAAAACTCCAGAATACACGATTTTTTCCATGCAAATCTGAGTCAACTGAAATCTTCGCTGCCCTTCTTTGACAGCGTTAGCCACATCCATATCTTGCCTTTATCAAGCCTTAACAGTTAAGGCTTGATTGGAGTTTGAATATCACTTCATCAATGGCCTGAGAAGGGGAAGTGACAAGATTCCTTTGCTCGGACAAACAGTGAAGCAGGGGTACTGAAGCCAATAAATACTGACATAAAGCAAACTAGCTCTTTTGTTATGGCCATGCTATGCAGCGCGTTATGGTTTCATGATCGATGAAGCGTTAAACAGCTGCGAAGATTTTCCTTGTCTTTTTTCCACTGTCCTAAATATAGGGCACAAAGAAAAAAAACACATAAGGAAGTATCTTAAATGCAGCTATCAAAACGCGCAATCGAGATTCAGGCTTCACCCATCAGGAAACTGATGCCTTACGCCAATAGTGCCAAGGCCAGGGGAATCAAGGTCTATCATCTCAATATCGGTCAACCTGATATTGCCACTCCCCCCGAAATGCTCAAGGTATATCACGAGTTTTCAGACAAGGTGCTGGCATACGGTCCCTCGCAAGGACTGGAAGTGTATCAGGAAGGTCTGGTACATTATTACTCCAGGATCGGCATCCAACTCTCCACGAAAGATATCATCGTGACCACAGCGGGAAGCGAAGCCGTCACCTTTGCCATGATGGTGGTGGCCAATGAAGGTGACGAGATCATCGTCCCCGAACCTTTTTATACAAACTACAACGGATTTGCCACCATGGCGTCGATCCATCTGAAAGCCGTTACAACTCATGCTGAGAACGGCTTTGCCCTGCCTGATAACGCAGAAATCGAAAAGCTGATCAATCCCAAGACCAGGGCGATCATGCTGTGCAATCCCGGCAATCCCACCGGTACTGTCTACAGCAGAGAAGAGCTGTTTCGCGTGGCGGATATCTGTAAGAAACATGGACTCTACCTTATTTCTGACGAAGTGTATCGCGAGTTTATCTACGATGGGCTCAAACATACATCAGTACTGGAAGTTCCGGATTTTGAAGATCACGCCATCATGGTGGATAGTGTTTCCAAGCGTTACTCTGCCTGTGGCGCGCGCATCGGCTGTATCGTTTGTCGCAATCAGGCTTTGATGGCCGCTACATTGAAATTCGCACAGGCAAGATTGTGCCCGCCCACAGTGGATCAATTGGCAGCCAATGCCTGTGTACGCTTACCGGATACCTACTTTGAGGAGATAGTGAGCGAATACCAGTCCCGTCGTGACCTGGTGTTTGATGCCTTGGCCAGGATCGATGGCATCATCTGCAAAAAGCCGGAAGGTGCTTTCTACATCGTAGCCAAGCTGCCCATTGCAGATGCCGAGGATTTTGTGATGTGGCTTCTAAACGACTTCAGTATCAATAATGAGACCGTGATGGCTGCTCCCGCGGAAGGCTTCTATGCTACTCCGGGTCTGGGTAAAAACGAATTGCGCCTGGCCTACATCCTGAATAGGGACGATCTGGCTAAAGCCATGCACATCTTTAGCGAAGGTCTGGCTGAGTACAAGCGCATAAAAGGCTGATTGGATGAACGACAGCATCATTCTGCGCCACATTTTGGAAGGTCTGATCCACAATCTGAACAATCCGCTGAATCTGATTCTGGGTTACTCCCAAAGGTTGAAACAGGTGCGTAAGGATTGCTCTGAAGCGGAAAAGATATACCGCGCGGGAATCGAGATCGACGACATGATCAAAGAAGTGGTGCAGAAGCTGTGGGACAATTCATTTGACATAAAACAGAAACTTAACCTGATAGAATGGCTGGAGGGGGAGCTGAAGTATCTCCGGCATCATCTGCCCATCAAACACCAGATTGTCTTTCAAAGGGTGGACACGGTGGATGACGCCAGAGTGATGGCTTCCCCGCTGCAGCTCGCTGCGTGGTATGAATCCAGCCTTTTCGTGTTTCTCAAGGCAGCTCCGGAACTGAAAATCATCACTGGAGTCTGCCGTCATGCCGATGCTCTGGCACTCTATATCATGCCCCGCGAACCGGAAAGTATCAGCGCTGAAGCACTGTTTTCCGGCTTCAGTGAAGGGGAATCGAGCATCCTGGAGGAAAAGAGCATTGAAACCGCTTGGGATTATGATTCCAAATGTCTTTATGGGATTTGCCTATGACGCATTCAATACTATTGGTTGATGATTCTCTCGAAAGCCTCGAATTGATGGCATCACAACTCGAGGATAAATACACGGTCTGTGCGGTCACCAGTATTTCCGAAGCACGTGAGAAGCTCACTCATACTCGATTTCACGTAGCCTTTGTGGACCTGGTGCTACCGGGTGAAAATGGTCTGGATCTGATCCGCGACATCACAGCACAGTATCCCTTCATGGCGGTGATCGCCATCAGTGGCCAGGCCTCCATCGAAACCGCAGTGGAGGCGATGAAGCTGGGTGCCAGCGATTTTATCGTGAAGCCTGTACGCAATCTGGAACTGCTGCAGATCATGGTGGAAAAGATGCTGCAGACACAGTGGCTGATAGCTGAAAACCGCAGGCTAAACGCCATGATTCACAAGGAATTGGATACAAACATGGTGATCGGCAACAGCCCCGCCATCCAAAATCTGATTCACAAGGTGAAAAAGATAGCCACCCTGGATACGACAGCTCTGATCACCGGTGAAACGGGCGTGGGGAAAAGTGTATTCGCGGATCTGCTGCATCGAAATAGCAATCGTCGCAACAACAAATTTGTGGCTGTGAACTGCGGCAGCCTGACGGAAACCTTGCTGGAGAGCTTGCTCTTTGGGCATAAACGCGGAGCATTTACCGACGCGCATCGTGACAAAATTGGTTACTTTCAGGAAGCCAGCGGAGGAACGCTATTCCTGGATGAAATCACCGAGACTTCTCTGGCTTTTCAAGTGAAACTACTCAAGGTATTGGAAAGCGGACAATTCAGAGCTGTGGGCTCGGACAGCGATCTGCAGACCGATGTACGCATCATCGCCGCCACCAATAAAGACCTGAAAAAGATGGTGGCAGATGGTACTTTCAGAGAAGATCTTTACTATCGCCTAAACGTGATCACTCTCTTTATCCCACCTCTCAGAGAACGACGCGACGACATCAAGATCCTCGCCAATGCCTTTGTGAAGGAGTTTTGCACCAAGTATGGCAAGACGGAATTGAAGATCTCCCCCGGAGTGCTGTCCTTGCTCCTCAACTACAAGTGGAGTGGCAACATCAGGGAACTGCGTAATGCCATCGAACACGCGGTGGTTTTGGCAGAGAATAAAGTGATCCAGCCCGATGATCTTCCGGAAAGCATTGCGGGGACAATCACTCACGCTGATCAGGGCTTCAATCTGGATGAAATACCCTGGTCTAAGGCCAAGGATGACTTTGGAAAACACTATCTACATAGTTTATTGATCCGAACTGGAGGGAACATCCTCCGGGCGGCGGGCATTGCGGAGATTACCCGCGAAAACTTCTATAAAAAATGCACGAAGCTGGGACTGGACTGGCGCGAGTATCGCAAGCCCGGCGAAAATGAAATTGGTGGTGAATCATGAAACCTGAATGGAAAATATCCCCCTATCTCTACATTCTGCCAGCGCTTATCATCCTCGTAGCATTCCGCTTGATTCCAATCGTAATGAGCTTTATCATCTCCTTCTACGATTGGTCGATCCAGGGCACCGGCAGATTCATCGGCTTGGAAAACTATGCCACAATGCTGAAGGATCCTGTATTTTGGCAATCGATGCTGAATACCTTTTGGCTGGTGATCATTCAGGTCCCTGCTACTATCGTGTTTTCCCTGCTTTTTGCTGTGCTGCTAAACCGCATTAAGCTGTTTAAGAGTTTTTTCCGTATCATATACTTTATGCCCTATGTGACCTCCCTGGTGGCAGTATCCATAGTATGGAAACTGATCTTCAACGAACAGACCGGGCTGGCAAATACCTTTCTGGGCTACATCGGCATTTCGCCGCAAGCATGGCTCTCTGAATCCCGCGGGATCTTTTATCTGATCTTCAGCAGCATTGGGATCGAGCTGCCCAAGGCACTGCATGGTCCTTCTCAAGCGCTTTTTGGCATCATCATCATGACCGTGTGGAAATCCCTGGGCTACAATACCATCATTTATTTGGCGGGGTTACAGAACATCTCCAAGGATTACTATGAGGCCGCCGAAATCGATGGTGCAAGCAAAGGCAAGCAATTCTGGCACATCACGGTACCCCTCATCTCCCCCACCACCTTTTATGTATTGATCATGACCACCATCGTAAGCTTTCAGACCTTTGCGCAGATATATTTGATGACCGATAAGGGCGGACCGTTGAATACCACCAAGCTCGTGGTCTATTATATTTATGAGAAAGGCTTTGATCTGCTCGAAATGGGCTATGCCAGCGCGGTTGCTTTGGCGCTCTTCGTGTTGATTCTGGCTTTAACCATCTTCCAGAAACGTGTAGAAAAACACGTGAATTACTAAAGGGGGAACACATGTCCAAGCTTAGAAGCATCATCACCTATCTCGTTCTGATCATCTTTGGCTTCACCATGGTGGTTCCCTTCCTCTGGATGCTGGCCACGTCACTAATGACGCAATCGGAATTTAACAAGCAGGAAACCCTGTTTATCCCCAAAGAAGAATATCACGTCTGGAACAGCCCTGAGGGCACCAAAAGGGTGCTGATGGTAACCCCAAATGGTGAAAACAGCGTGATCCACGTGCTGGATAAAGACCTGAACATCATTGATGAGTACAAGGAAGTTCCCTCCTCCGAAGTGGAGGTTGTACGAAAAAAGCCCAGTTTCCAATTATCAAATTACATCAAGGCCTTCAAAAAAGTCCCCTTCGGACTCTACTTTGCCAATACCCTCTATGTGTCATTTACCAGTTTGATAGGAGTACTCATCACTTCCATGCTGGCAGCTTACGCCTTTGCCCGTATGGAATTCAGGGGTAGAGACTTCCTCTTTTACCTCTTCCTTTCCATGATGATGGTACCTCAACCTATTTATATGATATCATCCTACGTCCT
Organism: Candidatus Cloacimonadota bacterium; assembly: GCA_023392795.1. Lineage (GTDB taxonomy): Bacteria > Cloacimonadota > Cloacimonadia > Cloacimonadales > Cloacimonadaceae > UBA5456. The sequence goes on along the minus strand of JAEWNJ010000135.1, from coordinate 4,232 downwards.
GCTGGATAAACTCAACTGGCTGGATACCTACAACGCGCTGATAGTGCCGTGGATTGCCAATATCTTCACTATCTTTCTGTTCCGTCAGCACTTCAAGAGTTTGCCCAAAGAACTCTTTGACGCTGCGGCTATCGATGGATGCGGTACTTTCGGCATGCTATGGCGCATCATAATGCCACTTTCCAAACCGGTGATAGCGACAGCTTCGATCTTCTCGCTGATCACGAGTTGGAATAGCTTTATGTGGCCTTTAGTGATGATCAACCGTCCAGAGCTGCGCGTTTTGCAAGTGGGACTTAGTTACTTCAATCAGGAAGCGTCCACTCAGACAACTCTGCTGATGGCAGCTTCCACATTTAGCATCCTGCCGGTATTGGTGCTGTTTTTCCTTGCCCAAAAACAGATCATCGCCAGCACGGCAAAGACCGGAATGAAAGAATAACAGGAGATCAGATGGCAAAACAACAGGAAATCAGGAAGCTGGCCCAGAAAAGCGCCGCCAAGGAATATAAGAAACCGGAACCGATGAAACGAATCGATGATGCCACGATAAAGCCGCAAGCCATCGTGCCCGTAAAGCAAAACACGTTAGTGGCGTGGATCATTTTCGCTCTCACTCTGATCGTCTATGCTCTCACGCAGGCACGTTCGATGAGCTTTTGGGATAGCGGAGAATATGCCACCTGCATCAGTATCCTGGGTGTTCCCCACCCCCCGGGCAATCCTTTTTATATAGTATTTGGACGAGGTATTGTGGCGCTATTTGGCGGGATCTTTTCTCATGCCATGATCGCGGCCTTCCTCTCTGGACTAGCCTCAGCTTTTGCCGTGATGTTCACCTATCTGTTTACCGTGAAGCTGGTAAGCATGCTAAAGGTAAAGGCCTGGGAAGCGATGTTTGCCGGTACTGTTGCCGCGCTGTACACAGCCTTTTCTTTTACATTCTGGATGAATGCTATCGAAGCTGAGGTATACTCCGGCCTGGTCTTCTTTGTAAATTTCATCATCTGGCTAACCCTGTATTGGGTAGAGAAATCTGAGGACTACAATCAGCAGAACATCCTGCTCTTCATCGTATATCTCTTCTTCGTAGGCTTTGGCGTGCACCAGACTGCCCTCCAGATCGCCCCCGCAGTCCTATTCATCATCGTGTATCCCATGCTGCAGAAAGGGAACCGCAATGATAACTTTTGGCTGAAGGTGGTGGGCTATAGCATGGCGATATTAGCAGGATACTTCATCGCCGGTGGCATCGGCAACAGGCTGGGTATTGACGATTTCGACAAATGGGGCTTCACATTGGTAACCCTTATCATTGCCGCATACGAACTACGTGATGTCTTTGGCAAACGTTTCTGGCAGCTTTCTATCCTGCTGGTTCTGATCGGGCTTTCCAGTCATCTCTATCTGATGATCAGAGCAGCCGACCGTCCCTTTATCAATGAAGGACACCCCAGCACACTAAGCGCTTTCAAGGACTACGTGCTCCGCAAACAATATGGCAATACCAGTTTCGTAGTGCGGAGAGGTAACTTCTTTACTGACCAGATGGGACACCATTTCCTGCGCTATTTCGGCATGCAGTGGTTCCCCGAAGGTCTGTTTGCACCTGTGATCAAGACAGCGGGAACGATCGGCAGGAATCTCGCCGGCATGTTTATCGCGCTGCTGGGTGTTTTCGGTGCCACATATCATCATCGGAAAAACCGCCATAGCTTCAATTACTTTTTCAGTATCTTCATCTTCACCACACTGGTAATGGTCTTTGTGATGAATCTCTCTAGTGCTGAGGTCAGGGACCGGGACTATTTCTTTGTGGTAGCCTACAATATGTGGGCAGTTTGGCTTGGCATAGGAGCTCTGGCAGTGGTGAACCTGGTTAACAAAGATACTGTCCGATACGCCCTGGCGGCATTGATGCTGCTGTTGCCCATCGGAAACATGATCAGCCAATACCACTCACATGACCGCTCCAACGAGTTTATCGCCCTGGATTATGGAGTGAACTTCCTCAATTCTCTGGAAGAAAACGCCATAATCTTCACCAATGGTGACAACGACACCTTCCCCCTCTGGTATGCCCAGGCCGTGGCTGATCCATACGCCAAGGAGCATGTGTATCCTGCCACGGAAGTAGCGCCATCAGCAGAAGCCAAGAAAGCCATGGAACAAGCCCTGGACTATAAAAACAAGTATCTGAAGGGTATCCGCAAGGATGTATCTGTAGCAAATCTATCGCTTCTGAACACGCCGTGGTATGTGCGCCAGCTCCGTGACAAGGAAGGAGTGCTATTCTCCATGCCGGACAGCAGCATCGACCAACTTCAGGTGAGCAGATTGCAGCAAAACCTCATTGTTCCAGGCACGACGGCAAGTGGCAGCTTCGTAAAGCAAATGTCCGAAACTCCCGACTGGCGCGAAAATGAACCCTTCTACCGCGTCTCAGATCTCGCTGTGATGCAGATCATTAAAGACAATTTCGGGCATCGTCCCATCTACTTCGCCGTTACCTGCGAGAGCTTCATCGGTTTTGAAGAATATACACGCAATGAAGGCATGGTCGCGCGTCTGGTGGCCGTTCCCGGTGATGACATGGTAAATGGACCCCGATTGCTAAAAAACATAGACGAGATCTATGAATATCGCTCCATCGAGGATGAAGGCGTCTTCAAGGATGACAACATGCGCCGTCTGGTAATGAACTACGGCTCTGGCTTCGTCCGTGCCGCCACCTATCTGGCGGAGCAAGGTAACAATGAAAAAGCCGCAACATACATTGAGCGCGCCAGGATCTTTATCGACGAGGAGATCAAGCTCACCGATTTCTACACCCGGTTTTATAGTAATGCCGGAGAATGGGACAAGCTGGAGGGTTTTGTGGACAACGTGATCTTCAAGCATCCCCAGGGCTGGCGGATCTACATATCCTACGTGATGAGCTATATCCTGGAAAACAATCTGGAAGTGGCCAGCCGCTTCATCGAAAAAGGCACTTTGCAATATCCCTCAGAGGAGTATTTCCTGCAGTTGATCATGCATTACGCGGAAAAGTACGAGCAGTATGACGAGGCCAAAGACATACTGAACCGGGTTCAATCCCGCGTTCGCTACGATGTAAATCCCTACATCGAGGAACTGAACAGTATGCAGGCAGGAGTGGTGAGTGGCGTCTGAGGTTTATAGCGTTCTCATTGGCGGGAAAGCAGGCGAAGGCGTAAAGAAAGCGGCACAGGTGATCGCTCATATCGCAATGGCCTGCGGAAAGCACGTGTTTCAGGAAGATGATTATCAGTCTCTGATCAAGGGCGGGCACAACTTCAGTATCGTCAGCATCAGCGACGAAATCCTGTTTAACAGTTACAAGAATCCTGATCTGATCATCAGTTTTGACGACCGCAGCATCCGTACCCACTACGCGAAGCTAAAGCCGGGAGGGCTGCATGTATGCAATGGTGACGATGCTGCATCGGCTGAGGAAACTGCTCTCAAGCTTCCCCTTAGCTCGCTGATGAAAAGCGTTTACGGCGAAGATGGGAACGTCTCTTTGGCAGCGGTATCAGTATTTTGCGCACAATGGGGTATCCCGGTGGAAACGCTCCGTCAGTTGATTGACAGAGAGTATAAACGCAATCAGGAAGAGAATCGCAGATTCGCAGAACAGGTGTATCATTTAACCAAAGAAACACTGCCCCACACCCCTGACTCACACCAGTTGTCCCCAAGCCCAGCAAAACTATACAGCGGCAATCAGTTAATCGCATCCGGCGCCTGGGCTGCCGGCCTGGATTTATACTTCAGTTATCCCATGACTCCCGCATCCTCCATCCTGCACTACCTGGCGCTCAAACGCGATAGTCACAAGGTCTATGCCATCCACGTGGAAAGTGAATTAGCAGCGGCAAATATGGCTATCGGAGCGCTCTTCGCCGGCAAGAAAGCTGCCGTGGGCAGCAGTGGCGGTGGCTTTGCCTTGATGCAGGAAGCATTTTCTCTGGCGGGCATGGTGGAAGCGCCGCTCTTGTGTTTCCTTTCGTCCCGTCCCGGCCCAGCCACTGGGGTTTCCACTTATACTGCGCAGGAAGATCTCTTCTTCGCCCTCAATCAAGGGCATGGTGAGTTTCCTCGCATTGTGGCATCGCCAGATAGTTTTGAACGTGCCTTTACATTGTCAGCAGAATTGCTGGATCTGGCCTGGGAAGTGCAAACTCCGGCCATCCTGCTTACCGAAAAGC
>JAEWNJ010000124.1 GCA_023392795.1 Candidatus Cloacimonadota bacterium | reverse complement strand
CGACGTTACCCTGAACTGGACCAGCCCCGTTCCTCCGCTGGAAGGCGAATGGATCACCTGGTGCAATACTGAAGCTTTGGGCAATAGCATTGGTACTAACGCTGCTACTCAATTTGATGTAGCGCATATGTACGATGCCACCGACCTGGTGGAGTATCAAGGCGGAGCTTTGGCTCAGGTCAAGTTCGTGCCCGCATATGAGAACTGCGTTTACACTGTGAAAATCTGGACCGGCGGCACTGCCACCGCTCCGGGAACCCTTGTCTATAGTGGGGTACAAAGCAACTTCACAGTAAACGAATGGAACCTGCATGTACTCTCCACTCCTGTACCCATCCCTGCCAACAGACTGTGGATTGGTATTGGCATAAACACTCAGGGCGGATATCCTGCCGGTTGTGATGATGGCCCAGCAATAGAGGGCAAAGGTAACCTGATGAACTTCGGTGGCTGGACCACTCTTACTCAGGTGAACCCCGATTTCGTCTACAACTGGTCGATCCAGGGCTTTGTGACCGATGGTGCCACCATGAAGAAGATCAGCCTGTCCCCCATCGCAGAATCCCCTGTCACTACTCAAAACGGTACTCTTAGCGCAAATCGCTTCCAAACCAGGCGCAACAACCGCGCGCTATTGGGATACAAAGTCTATCGCGATGGCACTCAGATCGCCAATATCAATGATCCTGCGATCACTACCTATCTGGATGCCAATCTGGATAATGGCCAATACATCTATGGAGTATCAGCATTATACGGAGAAGGCGAATCCGAAGCCACTACCGTGAATGTGACCGTAAACGTGGAGCTGGCTCCTGTTATCTTCAGCGACAGCTTCGAAACTTACGATGATTTCACCCTGCTCTTCGCGCCCTGGACCTTGTTGGATCAAGATCTGCAGCCTACCCTCGGCTTCTCTGAGATCCAGTTCCCCAATAGCGGAAGCCCCATGGCCTACATCGTGTTCAATCCGACTGCTACCACTCCGCCTGTAACCGGATTGACAGCTCAGGACGGCAACAAAATGGCTGCCAGCTTCGTGTCTTCCGTAGCTCCCAACAACGACTGGATGATCACTCCCAGAATGACTCTGGGCACAAATAGCGCTCTGAGATTCTATGCCAGAAGCCAGACCTCCTCATATGGGCTGGAACGCTTCAGAGTAGGCATTAGCACGCTAACCACCATCATCCCGCAAGGATTCCAATACATCACCGGACCAGACTATGTGGAAGCTCCCTCCGAATGGACCGAATTTATGTATGATCTCTCTGCCTACGATGGACAAAACGTGTATATCGCCATTCGCTGCGTATCCAATGACGCCTTCGTCTTCTACGTGGATAATTTCAACGTCCACTCAAATGGCGGCGGCGTATCCAACGACGATATCAACTCCCCTGTGGCATTTACCGAACTGAAGGGCAACTATCCGAACCCCTTCAACCCCGAAACCACTATCCGCTACAGCGTGAAAGAAGCCGGCCCCGTGGCCATCGAAATCTACAACCTCAAGGGTCAGCTGGTGAAGAGCCTGGTGAGCGACGACAAAGCCGCCGGCGAACACAGCGTGATCTGGAAAGGCACTGATAACAACAACCGTCCTGTATCCAGCGGCGTTTACTTCTACAAGATGAGCGCTGGCAAATACAGCTCGACAAAAAAGATGATCATGATGAAGTAGTATCACGTTATGCGTTATGCGTTATGCGTGATGCGTGATAGAAAGGGCTGCTCCGGCAGCCCTTTTCTTTTGGATACTCCCGCTCCTCCCCAAGGGGGCGCGCATAAAGCAGGTCAGAGAACTGCTTCGCACCCTTTGAATTCATCCCCAATCGGTTCTATGATCTTCCTGTCTTGAGCTTCATGCGCATTTAGTACGCCTGTCGTACACCGGTCATGCGATTGTACGACCGGTGTACGACCGGTGTATGACTGGCGTATCAACTACAAGATAGCAAGAGGTAAATCACTAAAGAATTGAGAATTGGCTGCGCACACTGATAGATAGAGGGTTTTTTTAAGACAGAGTAATGAACAATGAAAAAGACCGTTGAATAATCAGTGTCACAAGCTCTGCAGCTATGTGCAACGGTCTTGATGTATTTCAGAGTGTACCTAAGCGCAGACTATTTGGATTTGATCCATAGGCGGATCGAGATGGATATGCAGCCATCTACAGAAACGCTCCACCAAGCTCTACCCACTTGGTTTGAAAGTGAGCCTCCTTTTTATGTATACATCGCAAATCACGCATCTGCAATTAGATGCGATAGAATATACTCGAATCCAACCGGAGAGAACAACATTTTGTCTGAATGCGGAACGAATAATGCACGCATCTATCCAAACTTATGAATAGGTACAGATAGGCTGCCTGACAGCATGTAAGCTGCGACGTAGAGTTGCTCCGCTTACCAGCTGTCCGGCAGTTTTTTTGTATCACCACCAAGGAGCCATGATGCACGATAAAGCGAAGCTTGTCAAACTGCTGATGATTACGATTATCATTGGCCTTTTTACCCCTCTGTGCGCGCAATCCCGAACGATCCAACTCTCAGCCAGAGCTACGGGGCTTAACCTCCACAACAGCAATGAGTATGGATTTGACCTGCGCTATACGGTAGATAAATATGATCTTCACAGCATAGAAACCAAAGCCGGAACATTCGATCGCATCGCGATCGAGGGTTTTGGACACAGCACAAGGATAGGCGAAGCTGAGCTTCCTGCTGCCAGTCGGATCGTAGCAGTTCCCCTGGGAGCAGAAGTGAGTTTCGAAATCCGGCATCAGGAAAAGACACTGCTTACCAAACAGGATAGCGGGATCATCCGTGAATTGCATCCAGCCCAGGAATCTGTATCCAAATCTGCGGATTACAACAGCATTGTATTCGCCAAAGATGCCTCCTTTTATAGTCGTAATACACTGAGTATGAACCCTACTTTCCGCATCGAAGAGATCGGCATGATGCGTGGCTTGCGCCTTTTCCAATTCTTCATTGAACCGGTCAAGTACAATCCCGCTACGAGCGAGATCGAGATCGTCCATGAAGCCGAGATCCGCATTGAGTTTTCCCACCCCGATCTGGCAGCCAGCGCGGCCCTGAAAGCTAAAACTGCATCAGTGGAGTTTGACGCCCTGTATGCCAAAACTATTATGAACTATAACAGCGATGACCGAAGCAGCCTTGTGCGCACTCCTACCAAGATGCTTATCCTCTGTCCCCCGGCTTACACGAGCACAATGGCTTCCTACATCGAGTTTAAGCGTAAACAAGGTTACATTGTAAACTTAGTTACCGTTGGTTCGGGCGGCACGGTCGCAAACACGACCACAGCCATCACAAGCTATATGCAGGGATTGTGGAACTCCGCCACGGCTAATGATCCCGCTCCCACCTATCTGATCATCGTGGGAGATACATCCACATCTGTAGACAACATCATCGCCCCCACCGGAGCTACCGGAAGTCATCCCACTGACCTTACATACGTGCGCCTGAACGGAACAGATTATCTGCCCGAAATGTATTTTGGCCGATTCTCCGTTACAAACACAACTGAACTGAACAATGTGATCAATAAAACATTGATGTTTGCCCGCACCTCGATGCCCGATCGCAGCTATCTGGGCAAGACAGTTTTGATAGCCGGGGTAGATGCCTCCTATGCCCCCACGCATGGCAACGGAGCCATCAACTACGGCACGACCCACTATTTTAATGCTTCCCATGGAATTACCTCAAACAACTATCCCTACCCGGCGTCCGGATCTTCCGCTTCAGCAATCATTGCCAATGCCAATGAGGGACGTGGCTATCTGAATTACACCGCGCATGGCAGCACTACTTCCTGGCACGATCCCAGCTTTACCGTAACGAACATGTTAGCCTTGACCAACGTAAATAAGCCCTTTGTAGCTGTGGGCAACTGCTGTGTGACGAATCAATTTACCACCGGCCAGTGCTTCGGTGAATCAGTAATCCGCGCCGACAACGCCGGAGCAGCCTATATCGGCGGCACAAATAACACCTATTGGGATGAGGATTACTATTGGGCTGTGGGATACAAAACCCCTCAAGCAACTGCGCATCTTTATGACGCGACCAAGCTGGGTGCCTACGATGCCATGTTTCATGCTCCCTCAAGCGTGAATGATTGGGCACAAACCACGGGTGAAACGGTTTTTATGGGCAATATGGCTGTTCAACAGAGCGGGAGCAGCAGAACGAACTACTACTGGGAAATCTATTCCATCATGGGCGATCCCTCGCTGATGCCATACTATGGAGTTCCCACTGTCAATACAGCCACCTTCCCGGCTACGATTATGATGGGTCTGTCTTCGATCAACGTGACAGCTCAGGCAAATTCCAGGGTAGCACTCAGTATGAATGGCACCCTTTATGCCACGGGTATAGTGCCCGCCAGCGGTGCGCTTACGCTCAATTTCACCCCCTTCACCACTGTGGGCAATGCCGATCTGGTGATTACCTGTAGCGGCAAGATCACCCGGGAAGAAATCATCCAGGTGCTCCCTGCCAGTGGTCCCTTTATGACCGTAGATAACAATGTTTACACCGATAACAACAATCACCAGCCAGACTCTAATGAAAGCGGTAGTTTCAATACCACCTTCAAGAATGCGGGGGCAAACTCTGCTGCAAACATCACGGCAACCCTGAGCTGCGCCACAGCCGGCATCACGATCACTGACGCTACAGAGACGATCACGTCCCTGGCTGCAGGTGCTTCCATCACCAGAAACAATGCTTTCGGTATCTCCACTGCCAACAACGTTCCCGATGGCACTACCGCGGAATTTACCATCACCATGGTGAGCGGCACTAATAGCTGGCAACACAATTTCTCCCTTGTTATCAATGCTCAGGCATTAAGCTTTGGCAATCTCAGCATCTCAGACCCCAGTGGAAATGGCAATGGCCGCCTCGACCCCGGAGAAACGGTGACAGTCAGCATCCCGCTCATCAATAATGGCGGAGCGGCGAGCCTTTCCGGAACGGCAAATCTGAGCTGCAGTACCCCCGGCATTACCATCAATACGGGATCGGCAAGCTTTTCAGCCATCGCCGCACATGGCAGCGCCAGCGTGAGCTTCAGCCTGAGTGCGTCCACTTCCATGAGTCCAGGCTCTGTAGCCAATCTCGCTTTTAGTGCCGTCGCCGGAGCTTACACTGCCACCAGGAACCATAATGTCTCCATTGGTCTGATTCTGGAAGATTTCGAGACCGGCGACTTTAGCCGCTTTGACTGGCTGATGGAGGGTGACCTGCCTTGGATAATCGATAGCGCTTCCGCAAATGAAGGCAGCTACAGTGCAAAGAGTGGAGCCATTACTCACAGTCAAATCAGCACGATGAAGATAAGCCGGATACTTAGCAGCCCGGGTACTTTGAGCTTCCGCTACAAAGTCTCTTCCGAATCCGGATGGGATTTCTTCAGGTTCTACGTCGATGGAGTACAGCAGGATCAATTCTCAGGCTCTGTAGATTGGACCGAAGCTACCTATGAACTTGCCGCAGGCACCAGGGAACTGAAGTGGACCTATAGCAAGGATGGATCGGTAAACGGCGGCAGCGACTGCGCCTGGATCGATTACATCGTGTTCCCAGCTTCAACTGCACCGAACATTCTGTACCCTCCCCAAAACCTGACAGCCACTCCCGGCAATGGCCGTGTAACTCTAAACTGGCAAGCTCCGGTTTCGGGCATCCCCAGTTCCTATCAGATCTATAGAAACGGATCTTTACTTACTTCAGTGTCGGCTCTCAGCTATCAGGATAACGCTGTAACTAACGATGTATCTTATAGCTATTATGTGGTCGCCGCATATCCTGGAGGGTCCTCCGATCCTTCAAATACCGTCAATGTCGTACCAGGCATCATCACTGCAGTCGTGATCGGTACTGGTACAGGCATCACAGGCACCCAAACCGGATCCCCCATCAACGTCTATTTCGAGAGCCTGCACGGACAATCCGTTTATACGGCGGCAGAATTGAATACCGCTGGACTAACCGGGCCAGCCACCATCAATCAGATTGGCTTCAAGATCACCAATCTGCCCAGTCTGGCAATGCCCGACTTCATCATCAGAATGGCGCATACCAGTTCTCAGAATGCGGAGTCCTGGATATCCACAGGCCTGCAAACCGTTTATACTAATCCAAGTTACAGCCCCAATCAGACGGGATGGAATATGTACACGCTGGCCACCCCATTCATGTGGAACGGAACTGATAACATCGTGGTAGATACAGCGTTTGGCCTGATTGGCGACTATGCATCCTCTGGTCAGGTGGAATATACTGAGACCATGTACGGCTACCGCTGTGTCAAAAGCGACTCCTATGACCAGACAGATGTCTTTACCGGGGGAGCCACCATTACTTCCAGGCCCAATCTTAGGATCGCTTTTGAAGTCGAGGCTGAGGAAGAGGCTCTGATCGCCGTCGATCCCGGCAGCCTCATATTCTCGGAAACATCAGTTGGTTCGACGTCCACTCAAACACTGCGCATCAGCAATTCCGGGACTATCGCTTTGACCGGTAGCATCTCGACCCCCACAGCGTTCAGTATCGCGCAGAGCAGGGAAGCTGCCTCCGCCAAAAGCCAGCGCAACAGCATTTCATTCAGCGTGGATGCCGAGGCATATCGTGATTTCACTGTCAGTTTCAATCCCACCACTGCCGGGAACTTCAATGGCAATATCATGATCACCAGTAACGCGGAAAACTACCCCATCATGACTGTTCCGACCAGGGGCAGCAGCTACCTTCCCCCCACCATCAGCATCAATTCAGGCGGCCTTAGCGCGTCGCTTTTGATTGGCGAACAAGGATCCGATAGTTTTACCATCACCAACCAAGGTAGCCGGGATCTGAATTACAGCATTGCCATCTCAGATGCGCGCTCAGCGAGGGCTGTGTTACAAAGCGCAAGCACGGATCGCAACATCAGCGGCAGCTATCTAGCCATCGATCCGGAGAGCTATCTGCCCGGAACCACCGTAGACTTAGAAGTTACCGTATACAATGCCAGCACCGATTCTGAATGGTTAAAACAAGTTATCCTTACCCTTCCCGCAGATATTACGATCAATTCTGTCACAGATCTTAGCTGCCTGAGCGGTAACATGACTCCCACTATTGAGGGAAACACCATCACCTGGTTTGGACAGACAGAAGGATACGGGTATGGCATTATCCATGGTAATGAAATAGCCCTGGCTACGATCAATGTGACAATTTCTGCGGACAGCGGGGGTGATCTGCTGCTACCATACACTTTGAATGGTGATATCTGGGGAGCGGATCCCCATACCATTAGCGAGAGTGTTACGCTTACCGAGATATATACACCGGTTACCTGGCTCAGTCTGGACTCTTCATCAGGCACTTTAGCGGCAGGCGCTTCAGATCAGATCACTGCCTCTTTCTCCGCCCTTGGCATGAATGAAGGGCTATACAATGCCATGTTGGTGATCAGTTCCAACGATCCGGCTCATCCGACGACGAACCTGGAAGCCACCATGGAAGTGTTTGATGTGTCAAACCACCCTCCCGTGATCATTCTTCCAGACAGCTACACCCTGGATAGAAACACTATTCTCACTGTCGGACTCAGTTCTTACATCTCTGATCCCGAGGGAGATGCGGTCAGCCTGCAAGTGCTGGGGAATACCAATGTCCTTTGCAGCATCGATGGGCTCCGCCTCACACTCAGCTCCGTGCCCAATTGGGTAGGTTCCGAAACCATCACCATTGTGGCTTCGGATGGCGAGCTGAGCAGCAGCGACCAGATTGTGGTGAACATCCTGCCTGTGAATACCCCGAATTGGACTATCGTAAACTACCCCAACAATCCGGCTACCATATACGCTGTAGTGAACATAAACGGCTATCCTGCCGCAAATAACGATTTGATTGCCGCCTTCGTGGGCAATGAATGTAGGGGAAGCGCAAACATCGTGATCGGACGCGACAACGCGTATGCCACCATCATCGTACAGCTTGCCCAGCCCGATGAACTGGTCTATTTCCGCGTATACTCCCAGGGCACCGATACGGTGTACGATGCCGATACATCCGTGCAGCCGGAATTTGGTGAAGAAATAGGCCTGGATGATCCGATAGTGGTGGATGCCGAACCTCTCACTGCCTTGCCTGCACCCGAAGTGAGCATCGCAAAGGTGCAAGGCACTTACACTCTTAGCTGGACCTCTGTGCTACACGCCAATCGTTACGAAGTATATGCTTCTGACACGCCCGACGGCACATATCAATTGATCCAAAGCACATCCGCCAGATCGTATCAGATTATTGGCTCATACTCCCGCCGTTTCTTCCGTGTAAAAGCGGTTAAGGACGGTTTTGCCAAATGAAGAATACACTGATCCTTATCGTCATGATGCTCACCCTCGTTGTACTGAACGCGGGTGAGCAAAGTGAGTACTATTTCCGTTTCGAATTGAGGGATCTCTCCCGCTTACCCGAGATCGCCAGTCTGGTCTCGGTGGATGCTGTGCATGGCTTTTCTGTGTATGCCTATGCCAACGACCGCGAGTGGGTCAGCTTCCAGAATACCGGTTTGCAAGCGCAGTTGCTGCCTCATCCGGGCATCAATCCAGAAGCCAAAATGGCCTTTAGCAAAGACGCCATGCGGGAATGGGACAGCTATCCCACTTACGAAACCTATATCAGCACGATGTATGCCTTCGCCACCGAGTATCCCGGCCTTTGTCAGATTGTGGATGCGGGCACCACGGTCAATGGTCGTAAAATCCTCTTTGCCAGGATCTCAGATAATGTCCAGATTCGGGAGGATGAGCCGCGCTTGATGTACACTTCCACTATGCACGGGGATGAGACGGTTGGCTTCATTCTGATGTTACGATTAATCGATACTTTACTCAGCGGTTATGGCAGCGATCCCAGATTGAGCAATCTGGTCAACAATGCGGAAATCTGGATCAATCCCAATGCTAATCCGGATGGAACCTACTATGCCGGGAATAGCAGCGTGTCCGGCGCGCGTCGTTATAACTACAACAGCTACGATCTGAACCGCAACTTTCCCGCGCCCGATGGTTCGCAATACAGCGGACAGCCCCTGCAAACCGAAACTCAGCTCATGATGAATCTGGGCTTGGCGGAGCGGTTCAATCTGGTGGCCAATTTCCACGGGGGTGCGGAAGTGGTGAACTATCCTTGGGACCATCAAAGTGCTCTCCACGTGGATGATGCATGGTATCAGAGCATCTCCCGGGCTTATGCCACATCCGCCCAAAACAACAGCCCCGCCGGCTATCTGGACGATCTGAATAACGGCATCACCAATGGCGCGGACTGGTACATCACCACCGGTAATCGTCAGGATTGGACAAACTATGCTGCCGGCGGCAGGGAAGTAACCATCGAGATTTCTTCCACCAAGAATCCCGCGGCAAGCACGCTGCCGGACTTTTGGAATTATAACCGCGACGCGCTGCTGGGCTATCTGGAACAGGGATTGTATGGAATCCACGGCCAGGTGCGGGACGTATATGGCAATCCTCTTGCAGCCAGCATCACAGTGCTAAACCATGATGATAACCTCACTGACATCCTCAGCAATGCCTTGGGCAATTTCTACCGCTATCTCAGCCCCGGAGCTTACGATTTGCTGATTTCCTGTTCCGGATATGACGATATCCTGCTGGAGGATGTGATCGTCAGCAGCAATGTTGCCACCTTCAGGGACATCGTTTTCGGCACCCTGCCCTACGAGCAAGACATCAACCTTCAGGAAGGCTGGAACGAGATCAGTCTCAATGTGATGGCAGCGGGTATGTTGCCCTCTGTGATTCCCAACTTGTTACAGGTAAAGAGTATAAGCCTCAGTTACAATCCCACGATGCCGATGCAGTTCAATACCCTGTCTGCACTCCAACCCAGTACGCCCTATTGGGTTAAGGTGTCCCAAGCAGGAATCCTGAACTTTAGCGGAATCCTGATCTCCAACGATCCCATCCCCCTGAAGGAGGGCTGGAATTTCGTTGCCTATCTGCCGGAAGCAAGCCTCAGCGTGAGCAGCGCTCTCAACTCCATAGCATCATATCTGCAGGAAGTGCGCTGCGATGATCCTCTCTTTAGCGGAAACTCCGATGCTCTGATGAATCCTGGCAAGGCATATTGGATCAGGGTCAATCAGGATTGCGCATTACAGTATCCCTGAGATCGGATATTAAGTTTTGTTTGAAATGACATCATCTATGCCCACTTGATGTCATCTATACCTTCCATCTGCAGGCTTTCAAGTCACATTCCACCCACTCCCGACCCTCCCACGTGGTAGGGAAGAGGAGTCCAACTGGGTGGCAGGTGGCCTGAAGGCCAGAAATAGGGGCTGAAAAGCCTGAGCGACACTTTATAAGTATCGCTCAGGCCTTAATGTTACCGGGATAAACGGGGATTTAGAACAGTGTGTAGCTGAGGCCCAGGCCCAGCATTTCCTTCCATTGAAGATCGGATACCTGTTCTTTATCGTATCGCATTTCGAAGATCAGGTTTGCGCTTACCATGCCGAAGAGCTTGGTACTCAGCGAGTTTTCCCACACCATATCGGTGGATTTCCAATCCTCATTCAATTCATCCGATTTGGAATTGAACAGCGCCTGATAGAGCTGTAAACGGCTGCGGAAATCCATTTCCAGAGGGAGCTTGACTTTCTGTTTGTACTCCGAAACCATCTCCAGACCGCCATCGACAGTCGTTTGAGTTTCCTTGTCCAGCGTGACAGGGTCGATGATCACATCACGATCGATCTTTTCACGGAACGCAGCGCCCAAACGAGTGGTGAAGAGGCGATTCTCTTCGTCGATGAAGCTTCGGATGATACCGGCGGTCTCCGTAAAGAGCATGGGATTGATCAGACGGGTTTCTTCCTGAGAAAGATCCAGAAATTGCGATTCGAAACGGCCTGCAACGAAGGGATCCACCCAGCCCTGAGTGGTGAAGCGCAGCATAGATTCCAGATCGATCTTATCTGTGGATTTCTCGGGATGCTCCCAGTACTTTTCCTGCTCCATACTCGCGTTGGATCGGGTCTTTTGATTGTGGGTCTGACCAAAAGCCAGCTTCAGGGTGTTCTTGTTTTGCAGCCAGCTCTTCAGTTGTTTCTCGGCTGTGGTCGTGGAATTGGCGACCCAGGTGATGTTGCTCAGTTCATCCCCCGCCCAGGTGTCGCTGAATGCGCTTTGGGTAAAGGTGAACGATACATTTGAATCCAGCTTCCAATTATCGGCAAAGGCAGCTCCCAGGGCTGCCAGGATCACGATGAGAATGATGCTCCTTTTCATGGCGATACACTCCAGTCCGCGCCTAAGCCCAGACACCCTTGGCATTTAGAGCCAGCTTGATCTTTTCCATCAGAGAGGCATGCACCTTGCCATAATCGGCACTCTTCACATGCGCCGACAAAGCAAAGATGATGGCTCCGGCATTGGCATCGCTGATCACGATGGTGGCAGCAGGATCTTTGAGGATATCGCTTTCGCTCTCCAGAACTGCGCGCAGGAGATCACGAACTGCGGAAAGATCGGAATTGCCGGGCACATTCACGGCTATCTCCACCTTACGGGTGGGCAGGCTCGAGAAATTGGTGATGGTATCGTTTGAGAGCTTGCCATTGGGGATCATCACTTTTCGTCCATCACTGGGAATGATGACGGTCTGGAATATGCCAATATCCTGCACGACTCCGGTAATGCCCCCTGCGATCACACTATCCCCGATTTTAAAAGGTTTGAAGATCATCAGCATCACTCCGGAGCTGAAATTTCCCAAAGTGCCTTGCAAAGCCATACCAATGGCCAGAGTGGCAGCACCCAGGATGGCGACAAAGGATGTAGTCTGCACACCCAGACGGGCAATTGCCGCCAGGATGACAAAAATCAGCAATACACCATAAACCAGATTGGCGAAGAACTGGATGATGTTCGAATCCATTTTGCCTTTGCTAAGGACCTTTTTGAGGACATTGGCAAGCATCTGTGCTACCCACTTACCAATGATGTAGATAAGAATCGCTACAATCAGCTTCCCGCCGAAACCGACTACCAGAGCTGGTAGATTGGCCAATAAATTACTTACTTGTTCAGGCATTTTCTTACTCCTTTTGCGGATAACCGCCAATTGACTTGTTCGCCTAATCCCTACCGGGATAGCTTTATATTTAGTATAGCTCAATTCTCTTTACATGCAAAGTATTTCTATTCCAGGGCTTCGGGTTTACAATCTGACGGAGATTAAATTTAAACAGTAAAGATCTTTATCTATCAAGCACTGAAGCCCCTTTCGGAATTGCCGCTGCTGACGCCACTTCAGATAAACGAAGTTTTGAATTGACAAAAAAGGGGCTGCGAATAGCTTGCGCTCAAATACCATCCTATGAGGAGCCTAATGCAAAACGACGTAATACAGTACTTCCTGCAACTGGTAACTATTGACAGTGAATCCTTGAACGAACGCCGTATGATTGACGCCTTGAAGATTGATCTTGAAGAACTTGGTTGTATCGTGGAAGAAGATGATTGCCAGAAGCAAACCGGGGGAAATGCCGGCAATCTGCATGCCATATTCCCCGGAACCGTGGATAAAGCACCGATCCTATTTTGTTCACATGTGGATACGGTAAGCCCCGGCAAGAGCATCAAAGCAACCATCGTTGGAGAAAAAATCGTCTCCGACGGCACTACGGTACTCGGTTCGGACGACAAATCCGGCATCGCGGAAATCATGATCGCCTTGAAGCGAGTAAAGGAGGCTGGTAAAGCACACGCGCCGGTGGAGATTCTTTTCACCGTCAGCGAAGAAATCGGTCTGCTTGGAGCCAAAGGCTTTGACAAAAGCAAGCTGAAAGCCGGAATGGGCTATGCCCTCGATTCTCACAATGTGGGCGAATTGATCACCGGAGCCCCCTGCCAGAAATCCTTTGACATTATCTTTCACGGTAAAGAAGCCCACGCCGGCGTCGAGCCTGAGAAAGGTCTCAATGCCATTCGTGTGGCCGCAGAAGCCATTGCTGCCATGCCCAATGGACGTATCGATTTTGAAACCACCTGCAATGTCGGCCTGATCAGCGGCGGCGAAGCCACCAATATTGTCCCCAGCAAAGTAGTGGTCAAAGGCGAAGCCCGCAGCCACAATCTGGAGAAACTCACACGCGTTTGCGAGGACATCCATCAGGCTGTAGTGAGCACAGTGGCCCGCTACGAAAGCCAGGGTGCTTCCTTCGATTACGAATGCATTACCGAATATGATTCTTTCAGCATTTCCGCGGAATCGGAAGTGGTAAAAGTGGCTCAGGAAGTATTGCGCGGACTCAATATTCCCTTCACCACCGGCATCAGCGGTGGCGGAAGTGACGCGAACGTGCTTTCAGCTTCCGGCATCCCCATCATCATCACCGGCACCGGCATGCAACGTGTGCATACGGTAAAAGAATTCATCGAACTGGATCAATTGCGCCGCGGCGCTGATTTTGTGGAAGCGCTGATATACAAATATTCGGAATAGTATCATGACAGATGTATGCCTCATCGGCTACGGCAAAATGGGTAGAATCATTGAAGAACTCTGCCCCCAGAAAGATTGCCGGGTGGTGAGCATCATCGATCCTGCCCATTCGCAAGCAAATCCTGAGATTAGCCGGGAAAGCCTGAATGGTGCCGAGGTGGCGATAGACTTCAGCCACCCCTCCGTGGTAGCGCAAAATGTGGAAAAGCTGATTGAGCTTTCCATGACCTGCGTGATCGGAACCACTGGCTGGAACGACGCTCGTCCCGCGCTTCTCCAGAAAGCTGCCACCAAAGATATGGGCCTCGTATACGGGGCCAATTTCTCTCTCGGATTAAACCTCTTTTCCCGCATCATGACCAGTGCAGTCCAGATCATGGACACTTTCGAAGAATACGATCTGCTAGCCTGGGAAAAGCATCACAACCGCAAAGCGGACAGCCCTTCCGGAACAGCGATTGAGCTGGCCAGGCTGATTTTGGCAAATAGCACCCGCAAGAGCGAAGTGGTGTGGGACAAGCTGGACCGGCGTCCACAGCCCCAGGAATTGCACTTTGCCAGCATGCGCGGCGGACACATCCCTGGTACCCATGCCCTGTGCTTTGATAGCGAAGCCGATAGCATCGAATTGATCCACACTGTGCGTTCGCGCAGCACTTTTGCGTTCGGCGCCATCGCCGCGGCAAAATGGATCTCCGGCAAGAAGGGCATATTCAGCTTCGACGAAGTGATCGGAGATCTTCTGTGCTAATCCCTTTTGTCAAGATGCATGCCCAGGGCAATGACTTCGTAATCCTGAACGGCCTCGAGCAAGACCTCCCCGAGCTATCCTATCCCGATCTGGCACGCCATCTGTGTCCTCGCAGAATAGCCGTCGGAGCGGATGGACTGGTGCTGCTGTTATCGGATTCAGATGCCGATGCCAGAATGATTATCTACAATTCCGATGGTTCCCGGGCCGAGATGTGCGGCAGTGCGCTCAGATGCGTAGCCAGCCTCGCCGCAGGGCATTTTAGCAGAGACTTTCTTGATATTGAAACCGATAGCGGCACCAAGAACGCTCGCATCGAGCCTGAGACAGGTGTAATCACGGTGAATCTGGGTAGTGCCCGCATGCTAAACCACGCCTATCCCGTGGATGCCTTCCAGGGTGATCTGATCGACATCGGCAACCCTCACTATGTGATCTGGACCGACGATCTAAGCCAGGATCCGCATCTCCAGTACGGTCCAGGTCTGGAACACCACAGCGCTTTTATGAATCCCGTAAACGTCCACTTTGCCAGGAAGATCAGCGAACATGAAATCCAGATGAAGATCTGGGAACACGCCTGCGGAGCAACCCTTGCCTGCGGGACGGGTGCTGCTTCCACAGTGTTTTCCGGTATTCACAGAGCTTTATTGGCGCACGACGTAACGGTGAATGTCCCCGGCGGAGTGATCCGGATCAGCTACCTGGAAAGCAGCGACGAACTGCTGCTGAGCGGAACGGTCACCAAGGTCTTTGAAGGGCAATTCGCATGGAAAGCTTAGGCAAATACCTGCGCGAACTGCGCCTGCAGAGAGACCTCAGTTACGACCAGGTTTGGCAGGATATCCGCCTGGCGGAGCAGAATATCCGGGCCCTGGAGGAAAATCGCCTCTTTGATGTAGGGAATTATGGCTATGTAAAGGCGATGGTCTTCAATTACGCTCGCTACCTGGAAGCCGATGTGGACAAGGTGATGGCGGAGCTAAAGATCATGATGCCCGAGAACACGAAAAAGGAATTCACCCCCCGCAAGACCCTGAAAGAAAGCAAGATTATGCTCTCCACGAACTTCCTCTGGACGGTGGGGATTCTGATCTTTGTGGCCATCCTGGGTTCCATCCTGCTCTATTCTTACAATCAAGGCTGGCTCCAGACCCCGGAGCTTTTCGAACGTCACACCGAAGTGGCAGAAAGCCCAGAACTGAAGACCGATGAAGAGCAAAAACCGGATAGCATGCGCATGCGGATGCGCATCTTGAGCGAATCGATTCCCCAAAGCAACGTAACGCAAGATAGGAAAAGCACCGATTCCGTCCCTCGCGACACCACGGATTACATTGGCAATATCCTGGGCAAAAGCCCCGTAAACGTGCGCATCAACTAATCAGCGCTCGTCCACACTTTCTTCTTCCACCAGCTCCAGATCGGGCAATTGCGCCATCTTTTTCCTGCGCTTTCTCGCGATGATCAGCATCACAAAGGGGAGACAGAGGAAGATCAGCGAGTTTAGCGCCAATGCCAGATACAAGTATCCCTGCCGCTTGCTGTGACGCTCAAAACCGGCGTTAAACTCAAAGAGGCTTTGGCCATAGCTCTGCAGGAAGGCCTGATTGAAGCGGATCTTCTTGCCCTCGCGATGCACCCCGGCCACGAGTGACCAAAAGTGTTCCCACTGCTGGGGATGCTTAGTCTCCATATAGCGCAGGGCCATGGCGGAACTGATGTAAAAGTGCCCCCAGTCAGCCTGATCGGTGGGATAAGTGTAGCTCATGCGAAAGAGATTCCCGCTCTTGCCCCAAAAGGTCGCCCGCAGATATTCCAGATAGCGTTCATAGCCCAGTTGCCCGCCGTAATAGGTAGCCATTCCTTCATGAAACCACAGGGGAGCGGCGATGAAGACCTGTTCCAGATACCAATGGATGTATTCGTGCATCAGGATATTCAGGTAGTTATCCTGCACCTGATCCCCGCTTCGGATGTAGATCTTGCCTTCTTTGCCATTGTAAAAGGCATCACTGAATTCCACGATTGTGGCCTTGCCCAGACTCATCCTTTGATACTCGGCCGCCGAAGCCACGATGTATATCGGCGCCTTTTCATCGGTATAGACGCCCAGTTGCATCTGCAGATCTGCCGCCCGTTCTTCCAGGAGATCCGCCAGCTTAAGCATTGATGGCGATATACCCCTGGAGGAGTATATCGCCAAACAATCGGAATCGTATACTTTGCTATATGCCGGCAGCAGACTAAGCCACAAGAGCATTGCCGCCACCAGTATCAAGCTTTTAGTCGAGATCGGTATCAGTAGCCAAGGCTTCCCGGGACAGGAGTTCATAGTAATCACCGGCATCCTTCTTCGCCACATTGCCGGTGGGCACTTCCTTGATCTTCAGTTCCCAGGCAAAACCGTAGAGCTTCATATCGATCAGATCTCCGGCCTTGATTTCCCCAGAAGCCTTCGCCGCCTTTCCGTTTACCTTCAGCAATCCCTTGTCGCAAGCTTTCTTGGCGATGCTGCGGGTCTTGGTCAGGCAGAGTTTATTTAGCAGCAGGTCCAGTCTCATCAGTATCCTTGCCATCGAAGATATTACGGATGCGAACCGCGATATCACGAATCTTGAAGGGTTTCATCACGAAATCTCTGATGCCTCTGCTGCGCGCGTCGTCCACCGAAATCAGGGTGGTGAATCCCGTGCAGATGATCACCGGGATGTCCTTGCGGATTTCCAATACTTTCTCTGCCAGATCCACACCGCTCATATAGGGCATCGTGGTATCCGTTACCACCATGTCGATGTGCTCGGGATCTTTGGCGAAGTGCTCGTAAGCCTTGCGGGGATCGGTGAAACCTTCCACCTTGTAACCCAGACGCATCAATCCCTGACGGAATACATTTACCAGAGCCGGTTCGTCGTCCACCACCATGATGTTTTCGTGTCCGCCTTTTTCCACATGCTCTTCGGTCTCGTTTGCCGTGGGCTGTTTCACGTCCGGTGTATAAAGCGGCAGATAGATGTCAAAGGTAGTTCCCACGCCTATCTCGCTATGCACTCTGATGGCGCCGTGGTGCGATTGCACGATGCTATGCACAATGGAGAGCCCCAGTCCGGTACCCTCGTTGGCGCTCTTGGTAGTAAAGTAAGGATCGAAGATGTGATCCACGATCGCGGGATCGATACCTGTGCCGTTATCAGCCACGGATATCTTGAGATACTGGCATTGCTCCAGCTCCGGGAATGCCTGCATATCGTTCTGGGTAAAGTTCATGGTTTCAACCGTCAATTCCAGCTTCGCGCCGTCTTTTTGCAAGGCGTGCATGGCATTGGTACCCAGGTTGATGATGATCTGATGCACCTGACCGGGTACGGCCACCACGGTGCAGCGTTCTTTGGTATAGTTTTCCACGATCTTGATCGAGCGAGGCAGATAGCTGCGCAGGAAGCGTACGGATTCCTTCACGTGATCCACCAGTTCGATCACTTCAGTCTTCGCTTCTTCCTGTCTGGAGAAAGAGATTAGCTGAGCGATCATTTCTTTGGCGCGTCCGGCGCTCTTCAGCACTTCCAGGAGGTTCATTGCCGCGTCGCTGCCTGGTTCCATATCGTCGCCCGCCAGTTCGGCGTAACCAATCACCGCGGAAAGGATGTTATTGAAGTCATGCGCGATACCGCCGGTGAGGCGTCCGATGGCTTCCAGACGCTGAGTACGCTTCTGTTGTTCTTCGCGCAGGATTTCATAGGTTACATCCTTGCAACTGGCGATGATGCTGGAAAGCCTGCCGCAATTGTCGATCACGGGCTTCACCACCATGTCCAGGGTGATCTTGGGTCCGTCCTTGCGGAACATATCGATCTTGCCGCGCCAGGGCTGGGAAGAGCGTACACGCAGCCAGGATTGTTGCATTTCCTTGCGGCTGCTGACGTCAAAGGGGAGATATTCAAAGGGTTTATCCAAAAGCTCGCTTCTGCGATATGAGGTGATGCGTTCAAAGATGGCATTCACATATTGGATGCTGCCCTGGGGACTGAAGATGATGATGCCTTCGCCGGCCTGTTCGATGGCCTGGAAAAGGATGGTGATGTTTTCATCTGCCTGCTTTTTGTGCAGGGCGTAGGCGATCTGTTCTGAGATCGATTCCAGGAGCATCTTGTCTTCTTCGGTGTAAAGATCGCTCTTGGTGTAGGATTGCACCACCACTGCGCCGATCACGTTTCCGGAGAGGATCAGGGGTGTACCCAGGAAGTTTTTGCATATGTTGCCCATTACTCCGCGATCCAGGGTGCGGGCATTGATTCCTTCTTCATCCAGCAGCAGGGTTCGGGCTTCAGAGATGATCTGAGCGGTCAGCGAGGTATTGTTATCCGCTTCCACCGGGCTGGCGTCTTCGCTCACTTCGTCCACCAGGTAGGGGAAGGTGATCAGATTGCTCTTGGGATCATACATGGCGATGAAGAAGTTTGTGACGTCGATCACTCTTGCCAGCGACTGATGAATGGTCTTGAAGAGTCCGTCCAGACTGCTTTCGATATTCACCGCGTGGGAAATCTTGTGCAGGATGGAGGTGGTAACCTCGGATTTCTTTTCCGCCGTCAGATCGGTGAGCAGCAGGGCAAACATGGTGTCTTTTCCGGAATATATCGGAACCAGAGTCTGCTTGTGGGCGTGCAGTTTATGCTTGTCGTCAAAATAGCTGTACTCTGCCTCGGCGTTCTGCAGCTCAGGGTTGGCCAGGGCTTTCAGGAAATCATCCTTGCCAATGCGCGGGGCGTCGCTAAGCTGCACTGTGGTGATGAAACGATCGTAGAAATCCCACAGGAAACCGCCCAACACTTCATTGACGGGGAATCCGGTGAGGTCGCTGAAGGCCTGATTTACCAGGATGATCTTGCCGGTGGAATCCATCAGCATCATTCCTTCCGCTGCTTGCTCAAAGATGCAGCGGAACAGGGCTTCACGCTCTTCCAGCTCGTTTCTTACCCTATCCAGACTGGTCATATCCTGTCTCGCCACGATCACTCTCTTGTAATCCTCGATGTCTTCGCTGGCGATGGACCAGGTGATATGGAAGTGTAGCTTGTTGCCTTCCAGATCATAATTGATCGCTTGCCCATCAAACTTCCGACGTCCGGAAGCGATGGCAATCAGCGATTCCAGAAGGCTATACCTTGCTTCTGCCTGGAAGATACGACGCATGTTTTGGCTTATCTCAGCCAGGGAACTGGCCTTGTAAATCCTTAGCGTGGCGTTGTTTACGTCTCGAACCTGCAGGAGGTCGAGGCATTCATCAAAGCGATCGGGATAGGTTTGAAAAAAAGCGCGGAAATCTGTGATTCCCTCAGCCTTTAGGTCATTCAGACGTTCATAGATGAGGGAAAAATCCTCCACCCATAAAGACACCGGCGACTGGTCGAATAGCATCCGGTAGGAGCTAGAGCTGGTTTCATTCATAGTGCTGCAGTAATCCTAAGTCTTTTATTTTCTTTATTTATTTCAAGTATGCAATTCGTGTTCCTATTTTGCAACTAAGCGCTGCGTCTCCAGGGCGATCATCAGTTCTTCATTGGTCGGGATCTTCAAAACCGTCACCCGGGATTCGGGGCTGCTGAGCACCTGGATATCGTCCGTAAAGCGGGCGTTTTCCTCATTGTTCAGCACAATGCCCAAAGCGCTCAGATCGCGGCAAACCTGTTCCCGCAGGATCGGCATGCGTTCGCCCACGCCGCCGGTAAAGATGATCACATCGGCGCCATTCAGCGCGGCAAAATAGCTTCCGATGTACTTTTTGATGCGATAGCAATACACGTCGTGTGCCTGGATGGCTTTGGGATTTTTGCGGATCAGGATTTCTTCCTCGATCTCTCGCATATCGTTTGAGATGTGGGACAAGCCCAGCATACCGCTTTTCTTATTCAGGATGTTATTTACTTCATCCACGCTCAGGCCCAGGCTTTGCTGCATATGAATCGGGATGGCGGGATCGATGTCGCCGCAGCGGGTGCCCATCATCAGGCCTTCCAGAGGGGTTAGCCCCATTGATGTATCGATGGATTTGCCGCCCTCGATCGCGGTGATGGAAGCACCATTTCCCAGATGGCAAGAGATGATCTTCAGCTCTTCCAGATTGCGGCCCAGGAACTCAGCAGCTTTCATGCTCACGTATTTGTGGCTGGTGCCGTGGAAGCCGTAACGGCGGATTTTGTGGTTGTGATAAAAATCCAGGGGCAGGGGGTAGAGATAGGCTTCAGCCGGCATGCTTTGATGAAAAGCAGTATCGAAGACCCCGCATTGCGGACAATCGGGCATCACATGTTTCACTGCTTCAATGCCCTTGATATTGGCAGGGTTGTGCAGGGGAGCCAGGGCGATACATTCGCGCAGCACATCCACCACGTGATCAGTGATTACGACAGCATCGGAATAATGCTCTCCAGCGTGTACAAGCCGGTGTCCCACCGCGTCAATTTCTTTGAGACTGGCCAATACCCCGTTGGTCTGGTCCACCAATGCCTCTAAGATAAGATCCAGGCCCTGTTCATGATTCTCGATCACCATTTCGCGTTTCTTCTTGGTGTACTTTTCGCTCTTATAGGTAAACAAAGCGATGTCTTCCCCGATCCGTTCGGCAATACCTTCTGCCATCACACTCTTATTCTGCATGGCTATCAGTTGATATTTTATGGACGAGCTTCCGCAATTCAGTACTAAAACTTTCATTCATTTCCTCTGTTAGATTCTTCTCAAGTGGATGCATCCAAATGAAGAAGCCCATCTGTGTCAATTGATTTCTGAACTGCTTCGAATTCCAGAGCGTTAGCACCTGTAATCCCCCACCATGATTCTTAAATCTGGCTCACTTTCAAACCAAGTGGATAAAGTAGGCAAACAGAGAACTATCCTACGCTGAGAGGGCTGCCAAGCTCCGCTACGTAACGTAGCATTCCGATGCTACGATAGCCTGGAGGGAGACACCTAGCCCCACGTTTTTCGGAGCTGTAGGAAAGCTCCACTACGTAACGTAGCATTCCGATGCTACGAATGTCTAAACTCCAGGAGGCAGGGGAGCTGCCTTCAGAAGCGAGCTCAAGCTCACTGTGGCAAGCTGGAGCTTGCCACCCCATTTCGACCACCTCTGGATGCCTACCTACTCGATTTAGAAGGGAGCCTTTGGATTATCATTGTTCATTACTCTGTCTTAAAAAAACCCTCTATCTATCAGTGTGCGCAGCCAATTCTCAATTCTCAACTACTGCCCCCCCCTCTCCACATAATTCTCAATTCTCAATTCCCAATTCTCAATTATTTCCCTCTTGCTATCTTGTAGATGATACGCCTCCCATACACCGGTCATACACCGGTCGTACGATCGTATGACCGGTGTATGGGAGGCTCATTAGATGCGTATGAAGCTCAAGACAGGAAGATCATAGAACCGATTGGGGATCATTTAAAAGTCCCTGTTTCCCATCATGTAGCCCGTATATGGTAAAGCTAAGAGATGAGCTTCCTGGCATTCGGCTTGACATCGCCACAACGCGTAAACGTCACAACTCCAAAACCTGAAAACCTGAAAACCTGAAAACTTGAAAACCTGAAAACCTGAAAACTCGAAAACTCGAAAACTCGAAAACTCGATCGGAAATCTGCAAACAAGTGCATACCAACCCATATTATTGCTTTTTCCTGGCTTTGGGTTATTTTATTCTTAAATTGGAGTGATTATGCTAAAAATAGTTATTTTTTCGGTCTTTTGCTGTTTCACAGGGTCTGTTTTTTCGCAAACTCCAATGCAGTTGCTGACGTCTATTGACTCGCCATTTGAGAGTGACACAGATTTGTGGGGTGGAAAAGTCAAAGGCAACGGAGATATAAATGGCGATGGGTACAATGATATTGTGTTGGTTGGTCAGCCTCTTGGAAGTGGAAATGGACGTAGAGATGTATACATCTATCTGGGAGGAAGCACTGTAAATACCGACCCCGATTACATCACCCCTGATCCTTCATATCCGGGGCCATATCATGCTTTTGGATCAGCTATATCCTATAATGGTGATCTAAACGGTGATGGATATTGCGATTTAGTGATTTCCGAACCTCATTATGGTTACGATAATTGGGGTAAGGTTCATGTTTATTTTGGGGGACCAAGCTTTGATACAGTCTCAGACTTATCATTCGATGGGATACAATACGGCATTTTATCATTTGGACTTCAGTTTGGATACAGCATTGATACCTCAGGGGACTTTAATGGAGATGGTTTTAACGACTTAGTTGTTGCTTCACAGCACAGAAATCTGTCCCATTATGGGCAAGTGAATATTTT